>NZ_ASZW01000101.1:0-13272 GCF_000468215.1 Arthrobacter sp. CAL618
CGACGTCGACGGCGTCCGGGTGCACTCGGTACGGCTGCGCGGTCTGGTCGCGCACCAGGAGGTGCTCCTCGGTGGCGTTGGCGAGCAGCTCACCATTCGCCATGACTCCTACCACCGCGAATCATTCATGCCCGGCGTGCTGCTGGGCGTGCGCGGTGTCGCGTCCCACCCCGGCCTGACGGTCGGGCTGGACGGCTACCTCGAACTGGAAGCGTGACCTCCCCCATGGCCGAAACAGCTGGGTTCCTTGACGCAGTAAAACGCCACCGGGCCAAAATCGGCGTCGCACTGGTGAGCCTGCTGCTCGTCTTCTGGCTGATCATCGCCCTGCAACGCAGCGTCATCCTCCTCACCGACCCGGACCTGGTCGCCAAGGCACTCGGGCTCGCCTACCTCCTGTTGCCGCTGATCGGCGGGTGGGCCATGATCCGCGAACTGCTGTTCGGGATACAGACCTCAAAGATGGCGTCCGACCTTGATGCCGAGGGAGGGCTCCCCATCGACGACCTGCCCCGTACCCCCGCCGGTCGGATTGTCCGGTCGGCAGCGGACGCACGGTTCCCCGAATACCAGGCGGAGGTTGAGGCGGCGCCGGACGACTGGCGCGGCTGGTTCAGGCTCTCCTGCGCCTACGACGCAGCCGGGGACAGGACCAGGGCGAGGCGCTCCATGCGCACCGCCGGGAAACTGTACAACGCAGCCCGCTAACAGCGTTAGCTGTTCACACCCGCCCGCGCCGCCCGCGACGCTCCGGAGGTCAGTAACTCCAGGGGCCCGCGGGCGTTGATGCGCTGGAAGAGGATGCCGAGGACAACAAACACGACCGCCTGGCCCCAATACACCAGCGCCGGGTCGGGCGCCGGGGTCTGGGCATCGACAACGCTCATGGTCCAGATATGAACCGCGTAAAGGGTCAGGGTCATCGCCCCGGCTGCCGACAGGGGGAGTAGCGCGGATTCAAACCGCCGGGTGGCCAGCAGGCACAGCCCAATCACCAGGGCAGCCGTCCCGCCGGTGTGCAGCAGGTCCAGGGGGGAGCCCGAGTGGGGTGCGCTCACGGCCAGCCACCACCACGAATCGGATTGGTCGACCCCCGTCAGGCTGACGCTCATCATTGCCGCCAGCGGGTATCTGCTGCCGTCGGGGGTCTGCAGCAGTGCCGCCAGACCGCCCAACGGGCCGAGGAGGTAGCCGCTGACGAGTTTCGCCGCCACGGCCAGGGTCGCACCGGACACCACCAGGCCCAGTTGTACCCGTTTGTCCCGGAGTGGTAGACGGCCGATCGCCATGCCGATCAGGATGTAGCTCAGCCACTGCAACGCCGGGTAGTAACCGGTCACGGTGATGTCGGCCAGCAGCGTGGCCGGTTCCAGCAGCGTTTCCCAGAGCGGATTCCCACCAATCGACGGCGGATTGACCGTCTCGGCGATCCAGGGCCGCAGCAAATAGGCGGCGACCGGCGAAAGGAGCAGCCAGCCTGCTGCCCACCAGAGAAGCCGCCTGAACGGCATGGAGACGAACGGCAGCGCCAGCAGGAACAGCACCCCGTAGTGGAAGAGGATGATGGCGATGTTGGTTTCCAGTCCGCCCAGCATCAGCCCGATCACCATGATGACGGCCGCACGTGCCGCGATGCCCCGGCGGTCCATCCCGATGGCGTTGCGGTGGTGGATCCGGTTCCCTCCGGTCAACAGGGCAAGGCCGAGCCCGGCGACGACGGCGAACAGGGCTGATGCCCGGCCGGAGAAAACCAGGGCCACCCATGACGCCTCGGCCGTGCCCGGAACGTACAGGGCAAAAATGTGGGTGCTCATCATCCCAAACAGCGCCACACCGCGGGCGGCGTCGACCCCGCTCAGCCGGCGGGTTACCTTGCCAGATACCATGACCTGATCGTCTCACAGCGGGGAGTCAGCCCCACGGCGGCGATGTGCAGCGGAAGCTAAACGGTGTCGAACCGGGTAACGTTTTACCCATGGCTCAAACCGACACCCGCACCCTTCCCTTCGGCACCCTGGTCACAGCGATGGTGACCCCGTTCCACGCTGACGGCAGCGTGGACTTCGAGGCCACCGCCCAGCTCGCGACTCACCTGGTCGACGACGGCTGCGACGGCCTGGTGATCTCCGGGACCACCGGTGAGACCTCCACGCTGGAGGACCAGGAAAAGGAAGACCTGTTCCGGGTGGTCGTGGAAGCCGTGGGCGGGCGGGCGAAGGTCATCGCCGGCACCGGAACCAACCACACCTCGCACTCCATCGAGATGGCGCAGCGTGCCGTGCGCGCTGGCGTCGACGGACAACTGGTGGTCACCCCGTACTACAACAAGCCCACCCAGGCCGGTGTGCTGGCCCACTTCGAAGCGATTGCCGCTGCCACCGAGCTGCCCATCATGATTTACGACATCCCAGGCCGGTCCAGCATCCCGATCCAGACCGAGACCATGATCCGGCTGGCGGACAATCCCAGGATTGTCGCGCTCAAGGATGCCAAGGCGGATTTCGCGGAGATCACCAGGGTGCTCGCCAACACCACGCTCGACGTGTACTCGGGCGACGACGGCCTCACCCTCCCCTGGATGATGGCTGGCGGCGTCGGTGTGGTCAGTGTCAGCGCACACGTGGCCACCGCCCAGTTCAGGGCGCTGGTCGACGCCGCGGGCGCCGGGGACGTGGCCACCGCCCGCCGGATCCACTTTGAGCTCGACCCGGTGGTGCGCGCGGTGATGACCCACATCCCCGGAGCCGTCTCGGCGAAGCAGATCCTCAAACGGCAGGGGCTGATCCCCAACGCTGCGGTGCGGCTGCCCCTGGTCGGACCCACCGCCGTCGAGATGGAAACCGTGCTCGCCGACCTGGCCGAAGCGGGGATGAACTTCGACCGCCCGCGCTCCACCCGGACCGCTGACGGAACACCCGCATGACGGTATCGGCCGCCACCGCACTCATCGCCCCACCAGAACTCGCACCGGGCGTTCTGCGCATCGTCCCCCTGGGCGGCCTCGGCGAAATCGGTCGGAACATGGCGGTGTTCGAACTGGACGGAAAACTCCTGATCGTCGACTGTGGGGTGCTGTTTCCCGAGGAAAACCAGCCCGGCGTCGACCTGATCCTCCCCGACTTTTCGTACCTCGAGGACCGGCTCGACGACGTCGTCGGACTGGTCCTGACGCACGGTCATGAGGACCACATTGGCGCTGTTCCGTATCTGCTGCGGCACAAAAAAGACATCCCGCTGATCGGCTCCCAGCTCACGTTGGCCCTGATCGAAGCGAAACTGCAGGAACACCGGATCACCCCCTACACCCTCACCGTCACCGAGGGGCAGATTGAACAGTTCGGACCGTTCGAGTGCGAGTTCGTGGCGGTCAACCACTCCATCCCGGATGCCCTCGCGGTCTTCATCCGCACCAGCGCAGGAAACGTCCTGCACACCGGCGACTTCAAGATGGACCAGTTGCCCCTGGACGGGCGCATCACCGACCTGAGGGCGTTCGCGCGGCTCGGCGAAGAGGGAGTTGACCTCCTCATGGTCGACTCGACCAACGCCGACGTGCCCGGTTTCACCACCGCCGAACGCGAGATCGGACCGGTCCTGAACCGGCTGTTTGGGCAGGTCACCAAACGGATCATCGTCGCGTCGTTCTCGTCCCACATCCACCGGGTACAGCAAGTGCTCGACGCCGCCGAAGCGCACGGGCGTTTCGTCTGCTTCGCCGGCCGCTCGATGGTGCGGAACATGGCCATCGCCGCGATGCTCGGCTACCTCAGGGTTCCCGACGGCATTCTCGTGGACATCAAAAACGTGGACACCCTGCCGGACGACAAGGTGGTTCTCATGTCCACCGGCTCCCAGGGTGAGCCGATGGCCGCCCTGTCCCGGATGGCCAACGGCGACCACCGGATCACCGTCGGCAAGGGCGACACCGTGATCCTCGCGTCCTCACTGATCCCGGGCAACGAGAACGCCGTGTTCAGGGTCATCAACGGGCTGCTCAAGCTCGGCGCCGACGTCATCCACAAGGGCAACGAAAAGGTCCATGTGTCCGGGCACGCTGCAGCCGGTGAGCTGCTGTACTGCTACAACATCCTCAGGCCCCGGAACGTCATGCCTGTCCACGGCGAAACCCGCCACCTGATTGCCAACGCCCGGCTCGCCGAGCAGACCGGGATCCCGAGCGAAAACGTGCTGCTCACCGACGACGGTTCGGTCATTGACCTGGTGGGCGGGGTAGCCCGCGTGGTCGGGGCGGTGGAATGCGGTTTCGTCTATGTGGACGGGTCCAGCATCGGCGAGATCACCGACGCCGACCTGAAGGACCGCCGGATCCTCGGCGAGGAGGGGTTCATCTCCATCGTCACGGTGGTCAACAGGAGCACCGGCAAGATCGTGTCCGGTCCCGACATCCACGCCCGGGGTTTCGCCGAAGACGACTCGGTGTTCGATGAGATCAAGCCCAAACTCAACGCCGCACTCGAAGAAGCAGTAATGAGCAACAAGGACCACACCGTCTACCAGCTGCAACAGGTGGTCCGCCGGGTGATTGGTACCTGGGTGAATAGGCGCTACCGCCGCCGGCCGATGATCATTCCGGTGGTCCTGGAGGCGTAGGAGCCGAAACCGGCAGCAGGCCTGCTCGCCGGGACTCCCAGCTCACCGGGCAGAGCTGTCGATGCTCGGCGGACGCCCCCACCTGCCGAGCAGCACTGCATGCGGCAACGCAGATCCGGCCGCGTATGTCCGGGGAATCCGGGGCTATGTCCGGTACCGTTGGCACTATGGCGACTCGTACTTCCCCGGGCCCCAGAGGTTCACAGCAGTCGCGCGGTAAGAACACCTCGGCTGCTGCGCGTTCAACTTCGGGCCGTAGCGGCGCAAACAAAAGCGGTGGCAACACCCGGCAACCCACCAAACAGCAGCCCGCGCTGCCCGGGGACACGCTTCCCCTGCCTCTGCGCGCACTCCGGGGGCTGTGGATGGGGGCCGCCCACATGGTCGCCTCGGGTATCCGCAAGTTCGGGCACGACGTCCACCCGGATAAGGAGCTCCGCCGGGACGGCACCGGCCTGTTCCTGATGATCCTCAGCGTGGCAGTCGCCGCAGTCGAGTGGTGGGCGCTCACGGGGCCCGGCGCCGATGTGGTGCACGCTGTCGCCGCTGGAACCTTCGGTTGGATGGCGCTGCTTGTGCCGTTCATGCTGCTGATCGGCGCGGTGCGCCTCTTCAGGTATCCGGAGAACCACCGGGCCAACAACCGGGTGGGCATTGGGATGACCATTGCCCTGTTCGCGGGTTCAGGTATCGCCCACCTCTCGGGGGGAGCGCCAGCCCTCGCCGACGGTTTCGAACGCCTCTGGCAGGCCGGGGGAGTGGTCGGCTTCCTCGTGGCCGGCCCGCTCAGCGGAATCCTGACCGAATGGCCGGTGATCGTGCTGCTCTCGGCACTCATTTTCCTGAGTCTGCTGATCATTACCGCCACCCCGTTCCGCCACATCCCCTCCCGGCTGCGCGCCCTGTATGAGCACCTGATGGGCCAGGACCTCATCGAGCGGGACCAGCAGGGCACCAAGGAACGGGGAACCGACCCGGCCACCGAAAAACATGATCAAAGCTACCTCGACGAGCGCCACTCGGCACCCGGTAGGAAACCCAAACGCAAGATGCGTCTCTTCGGACGCGATCGTGCGGCCGACCGCGCCCAGGCCGAGCTTGACGGGTACGTCGGTGATGAAGCATTCGAGCGGGCAGTCCTGGCCGACGACGACGACACCCAGCACCAGACTCAGGCGCACCAGGCGGCGCCGGTCCCCACCGAACCGCGGGTACCACCGGGCGTCCGGCGTCCTACCCAGCAGGAACGCGCCACCGAGAAGATCAAACAGGATCATGGCATCCCCACAGATCCCAACGACCGCGCCCACGACCCCGGTGGCAACCCTGAACCGGCCACCGAGGCGATGGCGGTCCTCCCTACCCCCGCACCACAGGTACCGTCCAATCCGGTGCAGCCGCAGATCCCGCCGACCCCCATGCCGCAGCGCACCGAGCAGCTGCAGCTGGCCGGCGACGTCACGTACACCCTGCCGCCGTCGGACTACCTGCCCGCCGGTACCCCGCCCAAGGAACGGTCCGAAGCCAACGACTCTGTGGTCGCAGCCCTGACCCACACCCTCGACCAGTTCCACGTTGACGCGAAGGTCACGGGGTTCTCCCGCGGCCCCACTGTCACCCGCTACGAAATCGAGCTGGCGCCGGGCACCAAGGTGGAACGGGTGACCGCGCTGTCCAAGAACATCTCCTACGCCGTCGCGAGTTCCGACGTCCGCATCCTGTCCCCGATTCCGGGCAAGTCGGCCATCGGCATCGAGATCCCCAACACCGACCGTGAAACGGTGTCACTGGGCGACGTGCTGCGGTCCGGCAACGCCCGCAAGACCGAACACCCGATGGTGATGGGTGTCGGCAAGGACGTTGAGGGCGGGTTCGTCGTCGCCAACCTGGCCAAGATGCCCCACCTGCTGGTTGCCGGTGCCACCGGTGCCGGTAAATCATCGTTTGTGAACTCCATGATCACCTCGATCCTGATGCGCTCCACCCCCGACGAGGTGCGCATGGTGATGGTCGACCCCAAGCGGGTGGAGCTCACCGCCTACGAAGGCGTGCCGCACCTGATCACGCCCATCATCACCAGCCCCAAGAAGGCCGCCGAGGCCCTGCAGTGGGTAGTCCGTGAAATGGACACCCGCTATGACGATCTCGCCAACTACGGCTACAAGCACATCGACGACTTCAACAAGGCGGTCCGGAACGGGAAGGTCATCCCGCCCGAGGGTTCCAAGCGCGTGGTGCGCCCGTACCCGTATCTGCTGGTCATCGTCGACGAGCTCGCCGACCTGATGATGGTCGCCCCGCGCGACGTCGAGGACTCGATCGTGCGCATCACCCAGCTGGCGCGCGCCGCCGGCATCCACCTGGTGCTCGCCACCCAGCGGCCATCGGTCGACGTCGTCACCGGCCTGATCAAAGCCAACGTTCCGTCCCGGATGGCGTTCGCGACGTCGTCGGTCACCGACTCCCGCGTGGTCCTGGACCAGCCGGGCGCCGAAAAGCTCATCGGCCAGGGCGACGCGCTGTTCCTGCCCATGGGCGCATCCAAGCCCATGCGCGTGCAGGGCGCCTGGGTCACGGAGTCCGAAATCCACCGGGTGGTGGAACACGTCAAGGGCCAGCTGAAGGCCAACTACCGTGAGGATGTGGCGGTCGAGGCGCCGAAAAAGCAGATCGACGACGACATCGGCGACGACCTCGACGTTCTCCTGCAGGCCACGGAACTGGTGGTCACCACCCAGTTCGGTTCCACGTCCATGCTGCAGCGTAAACTGCGGGTCGGCTTCGCCAAGGCGGGCCGGCTCATGGACCTGTTGGAGTCCCGCGGTGTGGTGGGTCCCTCGGAAGGCTCAAAGGCCCGCGACGTCCTGGTCAAGCCTGATGACCTGGCAGCGGTACTCGGCGCCATGCGCGGTGACGGACCCGTGTCCGTCCCCGACGAGCCGGCGCCCAGCGCCCCGCAGGCACCACCGATCGACCTGGTGGCCGACGATCTCGAGGCTCGCCACCAGGCGGGCCAGTACCATGACGGCTCGGACGACGACGATGACGGCTCAACTGACGCCTGGAGCCTCACGGGAAGGTAGCCTTATGCCGTGAGTATTCCTCCGGCCAAACAGGTCCCTACGCTGAACATTGCCAACGTCCTTACGGTGGTGCGGATCCTTCTCGTCCCGTTCTTCATCTGGTTTCTGCTCCTGGACGACTCGGCCGCCGATGGCTCGGGCGGGCTTTTCCGCTGGCTGGCGGTGGCGGTGTTCGCCGTCGCGATCTACACCGATAAACTCGACGGCGACCTGGCCCGGAGCCGCGGGCTAATCACCGACTTTGGGAAGATCGCCGACCCTATCGCCGACAAACTGCTCATAGGTGCCGCACTGATCCTGCTCTCTGTCATTGGAGAACTCTGGTGGTGGGTCACCATCGTGATCCTGGTCCGCGAACTGGGCATCACCGTGCTGCGGTTCGCCGTCATCCGCTACGGAGTGATGCCAGCCTCGCGCGGCGGGAAACTCAAAACGGTCATCCAGACCTTCGCCATCTTCCTGTACCTGCTGCCACTGGCCGGGGTGTTAGGTGACTGGTATTCCTGGCTGGCCATCACGGTGATGCTGGCAGCCGTCGCCGTCACCGTCGTCACCGGGATCGACTACATTATCCAGGCGATCCGGCTCCGGCGGGATGCGCGTTCAACCGGGCACCCCGGCAGCCCGACGTCGTAAGCGCGGCACCGATGGAACCGTTAGTTCCCGCTGGGCCTGCCGCAGAGGTGATCCGCCAGGCAACAGCCTGTCACCTCACCATCGCCACTGCCGAGTCGCTGACCGCCGGGATGGTCAGCGCCGCGCTGGGCTCGGTGCCGGGCGCATCCGCGGTGTTGCAGGGTGGGGCGGTGACCTACCAGAACCAGATCAAGGTGGACATTCTCGGCGTCGACTCCGCAGGGATCGCCGCGACCGGGGCGGTGGACGCCGTCGTCGCACGCCAGATGGCGGAAGGCGCACGGCGCGTCTTCGACGCCGATCTGGGCGTTTCCACCACCGGAGCTGCGGGACCCGAGCCACACGCCGGTAAGGCGGTGGGCACCGTCTTCGTGGCCGTAGCATCAGCGGCCGGGACGACGGTGAACGAATACCTGTTCGACGGCGACCGGGAGTCGGTCCGGAGGCACGCCTGTGCCGCCGCACTGAATCTGCTGGGCGCCGTGTTACGCGACCAGGCTGCAGGGAACAAATCCCAGGACTGAACAGTTATCATTACTGTCAGCCATTGAACAGGTTGACAGCTTAGGCTTGAAACTACCAAGCCGGTACACCTTCCTAAGGAGACACCGGATCAATTGCAACGAGGGAGCATGGCGATTCAGATGGTAAAGCAACCCGTATCCATTAACGGAGTAGTCCGTTGGCGGGATGTGGGGTTGGCGGAAGATGCACAGCGCAAGCCGAAGGAGCGCAAAATGGTAGTGCTACGCCATGAGATCGGCGATGTCCTGCGGGACGTCCGCCAGCGGCAGGGCCGCACACTACGCGAGGTTTCGCATAGTGCTCGAGTCTCCCTTGGTTACCTCAGCGAGGTAGAGCGGGGCCAGAAGGAAGCATCGTCTGAGCTCCTGTCCTCGATCTGCACCGCGCTCGATGTTCCGTTGTCCCTCATGCTCCGCGAAGTCAGCGATCGTCTCGCCGAGGCAGAGGGCGTATCAGTCCCTGACACGGTGCCCCAGGAATTCGCCCGGGCGTTTGTCGACGACATCCCGGCCGACCTATCCGAGGATTTCAGCCGCGGACTGGCCGCAACGAACCGCTAACTCAGCGTCCACAGCGATTTGACTGAAGCCCGCCGGAACACTCCGGCGGGCTTCAGTTTGTTGTCAACAGCGTGTTATCAACAGTTTGTTGTCAATCACCAGTTGTCTTTGGTGTACGTCTCATTGAGTTGGGCAATCAGGGTCCCCAGGGTGGTGAGGTCCTTGACATCCCAGTCGTCCATCAGGTTGTGGAACGCTTCCTTACGGGCGGTCTGGGCGGCGACCAGCTGCTTCGAGCCGGCGGGGGTCAGGGTAATCGACTGGGCCCGGCCATCGAGCGGGTCGGCTTCCTTCTGGACCAGGCCGAGTTGTTCGAGCATCGCTATCTGCCGGCTGACCGATGGTTTGCCGACGCCGATACTCGCCGCAATGTCGGTCAGCCGCATGGCGCCCTCCCGCTGAAGGATCACCAGCAGGCCGTAGGCGGCCGGTTCCATGTCCGGGTGGACGCGCCGGGCCACCTTGTAGGAGTTCGATCGTGCCCTCCGCCACAGCATGCTCAGTTGTTGTTCCAATGCCTGGATGGCAGTGTCTACGGCGGGATCGGCTTCACGGTGCTCGGCTGTCATGTGCTTCATTCTATGGTTACGCACACAATCGCTCATCAACCGGCCCCGAAAGCGGGCCAGCAAGTCAGCGAACTCAGAGACAGTGAGAGGATTACATCATGCGCACCAGTGCCTTTTGGCGGCTTATGGATGACGAGTTCGGCGCGGGGTACTCCCGTACCCTGGCCCGAACGATCGTCCTCGCCGAACTCGGCGGCCGCACGCCCGAAGAGGCCCTGGGTGCCGGAATCAGCCCGCGCGATATCTGGGTCGCGGTGTGTGACCTCCAGGATGTCCCGTCGGAACGCCGGTTAGGCAAGGACATCACTCCCAAATAGTCGGGATGCGGCACCTGACACGCCGCCCAAGTTATTCGAATACTTGTTCGGATAGGACTATCATTTCTAACAGACGGCTGTCGTGGTTATCCACATACGCCGTGAAGCTTCTCAATTTGTCAGTGCCCCGGGCTACGGTCGAATTGAACACGAAAACGGCCGCAACGGCCATAACCAACCGAGGTGAAGAATGGCCGCACCAGCAGACCGCGAGAAAGCTCTCGAAGCAGCACTTGCGCAGATCGACAAGCAGTATGGCAAAGGCTCGGTGATGCGCCTGGGTGATGAGGTGCGCGCCCCCATCGAAACGATTTCGACCAGCTCCATCGCACTTGACGCTGCACTGGGCATAGGCGGGCTGCCCCGCGGCAGGGTCGTCGAAATCTACGGACCAGAGTCCTCGGGTAAGACCACGCTGGCACTGCACGCGGTCGCCAACGCGCAGCGCAACGGTGGCATCGCGGCATTCATTGATGCTGAACACGCACTCGACCCCGAATACGCGAAGCGGCTCGGCGTCGACACCGACGCGCTCCTGGTCTCCCAGCCGGACACCGGTGAGCAGGCGCTGGAAATCATGGACATGCTGATCGGGTCAGGATCGATCGATGTGATCGTCATTGACTCGGTGGCTGCGCTGGTGCCCCGCGCGGAAATCGAGGGTGACATGGGAGATAGCCATGTGGGCCTGCAGGCACGGCTGATGAGCCAGGCGCTCCGGAAGATCACCGGCCGTCTCGCCCAAAGCAAAACCACAGCTATTTTCATCAACCAGTTGCGCGAGAAGATCGGCGTGTTCTTCGGTAGCCCCGAGACCACTACGGGCGGCAAGGCGCTGAAGTTCTACGCCTCCATCCGCATCGATGTACGCCGGATTGAAACCCTCAAGGAGGGCGCTGTCCCGGTAGGAAACCGGACCCGCGCCAAGGTAGTCAAGAACAAGATGGCACCCCCCTTCAAACAAGCCGAATTCGACATCCTGTACGGCTATGGAATTTCCCGTGAGGGCGGGCTGATCGATGTTGGAGTCGAGAACGGTCTCGTGAAGAAATCGGGTGCCTGGTTCACCTACGACGGCGACCAGCTGGGCCAGGGTAAGGAAAACGCACGGAAGTTCCTGCTCGACAACCCCGACCTGACCGACGAACTGGAACGGCGCATCCGCGAGAAACTCGGTGTTGGATTGGCTGCTGAAGAGGCGGCGGTCGAGCCCAAGGCGAAGGCTGAGCCGAAACTGAAAGCGGTCAGCGGAGAGAACCGCTAGCCAGCCATGCCTTTCGGACAGAACAACGGTTCCCGCAGTGGATTGAATTCCAGGCGGAAATCCGGGGCCGGCTCCGACGGGACAACCGCTCATCGGACATCAGGCGGCTGGAACGCCGGTGAGCGGAAATCCGGGAGCGGGCGAAAGCCTCGTGGCCGGCAACCTGCTGGCGCCGGATCGGGTGCCATCGGCTCCTCCGGTTCGGCCTCGGAGGTGTCCGCTGGCAAGGATGCGGCGGGATCTGGCGGGGGAGCCCTCGCACCCGATGCAGACCCTTACGCGACGGCACGGTCCATCGTGTTGCGGCAGCTCACCCTCGCGCCCAAAAGCCGGCATCAGCTTGCCTCCAAACTAGCGGAGCGGGACGTGCCCGCAGAGGTGGCGGTGGCCGTCCTGGACCGCTTTGAAGAAGTCCAGCTGATCGACGATGCCGAGTTCGCGATGATGTGGGTGCGTAGCCGGGCAGCGACCCGATCCCTGGCCAGGAGCGCACTGAAACGCGAACTGGCTGAGAAAGGCATCCACGGCGAGATCGCCGAGGAGGCACTGTCCCAGGTGAGTGACGATGAGGAACGGGACGCTGCAGAACAGCTAGTGCGCCGAAAGCACCGCCCCGCCGCCACGGGTGCAGATCGTGCCACCCTCGACAAGGAAACGCGGCGGCTGGTGAGCATGCTCGGGCGCAAGGGATACAGCCCGTCGCTGGCGTTCGGTGTGGTGAAATCGGTGCTCGACGACGTCGCCGCCGGCGCAGCTGACGACGACGCAGAACCTGATTTCCTCTGACGAGGTCCGCCGGGCTCAGGTCAGTCACGCTCAGCCGTTATCCATTCGTTCCCTAAAACGGCCGGTTGAGGTCTGGCGGACCCAGAACACCGAACTGTAGGCTGAGCATCCTTATGATCGGGCTGGCGCGGGGAATGACTGCTGCACGGACGGGCGCTGGTGCAGCGTTGGCCGTGGTGCTGCTTGGCGCTTCCCTCCTCACCTCGATCGCCCCGGCTGCAGCCCAGGACTACCCAACCTGGGACGAGATCAAGGCAGCCAAAGCCGATGCCTCAGCCAAACAAGCCCAGGTCGGCGAGATTGAAAGCCTGTTGGAAGGGCTCCGCACCGCCGCCGCCGAACTTGGCGACACTGCCGTCAGCTCAGCGGCTGATCACGCGCAGGCCGCGGAGGAACTGCGGGTGAGCGAACGGCTCTCCGACACGCTCGCCGAACAATTAGCCAATGCCGAGGCCGAGTCCGCGGACCTGCACCGGGCAGCTGGCGCAGCCGCTGCCCTCTCCTACAAGACCGGGAGCACCAACACCTCAATGCTGGCGCTGCTGGATCCGGAGGGCGCCATGGACCTGCTCGACCGCCTGATGATACTTGAAACCGTCACCGACCGGGCTGCCGGATCCTACAACGATGCGGTCGCCGCCGAGCGTGAGGCCGAGTCACTGCGGGACCGCTATGACGCCGCCACCGAGCGGCACCGGGAACTGACGGACGAGGCAGCCGAACGGTTACGCACTGCCCAGGGCGACGACGCCGCCGCCCGCACCTCGGTGCAGGAGCAGGAAACCCGGGCCGCAGAGCTCTTCGAGCAGCTTGCCGAACTGAATGACACCACGGCCGACCTTGAAGCCGACCGCATCCAGGGCTTGCAGGAAGAAGCTGCTTTCCTCGAACAACAGGTAGCAGCAGAGGCTGCTGCGGCGG
>NZ_ASZW01000102.1:0-9144 GCF_000468215.1 Arthrobacter sp. CAL618
GGTCCCGGCCCGCGCGGCAGACGGTACACTGGCATCCGGCGGCGGACCGGGCCCCGAAGTGCGGCTCCAGATCACGCTCCGAGGCGGGCTGGCTGGGGAAGCGGTCCAGACGGTGGTCCAGCAACTGCAGGACCGGCTGCGGGCCAATACAGAATTTGTGGAACGGGTCGACTCCCTTGAGGTGGTACTGACCCGCTGAGGACGTGCGGGCGGACCCGCAGAAGAGTGAACCAGTGAATTTTGCCCTCTACCGGGAGCTGCTCCGTATTGTCCCGGTGCGGCGTCTGCTCATCGTCGGAATGATCGCCAGATTCCCGCACTCCGCGGCCGGGGTCCTGCTGACCCTTCATGTGGTGCAGACCCTCGACCGTGGGTACGCGGAAGCCGGCGCTGTCGCGGCTCTTCTGACGATTGGCATCGCCGTCGGCGCACCCTGGCGGGGCCGTCGGGTCGACAGCGCGGGGCTGCGCAAGGCACTGATTCCGTCCGTGATCGCCGAAGCGGTGATCTGGTCTGTGGCACCCCAGCTGTCCTACGAGTGGCTGCTCGTCGCCGCCCTGATCGGTGGGTTGTTTACCCTGCCCGCCTTCTCGGTGGTTCGCCAGTCCCTGGGCGTGATGGTGTCCGGGGAGAAGCGACGGACCGCGTTCACCCTTGACGCGATCAGCACCGAAATGATCTTCATGGTGGGACCGGCGCTGGGCGTCGTCCTGGCCACCCAGGTCTCGACGGTCTTTGGCCTCACCCTGGTGGGGCTGGCCACCGCCGGTGCCGGTCTCTTCCTGATGTGGTTCAACCCACCGACCCGGAGCGAGCAGCTGGGAGCTGTCTCCCGGCCCCCGACCGAAGCCGAGGACGAGGCCGCCGCCGTCGNNNCGGTGCGCTGGTCGCATCGGCGCCAGCGCACGTCACCGAAGCGTCGGCCGAACTGTACCCGGGAGGACGCGCAGCACACGGTCGTCAAGGGGCGAAGGGACGTCAGCGGGTCAAGGAGCGGCTGGCGGGCAGCTTCGTCTGGCTGACGGTGGCGGTGGCGGTGGTCCTGGTGGTGGCTGCCGGGGCAGGACTGGTGCTGGCCGGTACCGAGGTGGGGATCGTCGCCGCGCTCGAGGATTCGGGCCGGGAGGGTGAACTCGGGCTGGTCTTCGCCGCCTGGTGTGCCGCATCGGTGGTGGGCGGCCTGATCTATGGTGCGCTGCACCGGCCGGTGTCCCCGCTGGTGCTCCTCCTGCTCATGGGGCTGTTCACCATCCCCATGGGTTTCGCCGAAAACACACTGGCACTGTGCCTGCTCTCGATCCTGCCGGGACTATTGTGCGCACCGGTCCTGTCGGCGGCGTCCGAACGGGTGGCCGACCTGGTGGTCGAGGAACGGCGTGGCGAGGCGATGGGATGGTATGGCTCGGCACTCACCTCGGGGGTGGCGCTGGGTGCACCACTGGCCGGCATCACCATCGACACGGTGGGCCCGTCCGCGGCCTTCACCGCCGTGGGGTCGGTCGCGGTACTGATCTGCCTGCTGGGCCTAGGCGCCCAGCAGGTACGACGACGGCGGGCTAGTTGACCGCGCCGGTGAATTTTTCGCCGGGGCCCTGACCTGGCGCGTCCTGAATGACCGACGCTTCGCGGAAGGCCAGCTGCAGTGAGCGGAGCCCGTCGCGCAGCGGCCCGGCGTGCTGGCCACCGATCTCGGGGGCAGCGGCAGTGACAAACCCGGCCAGTGCCGTGATGATCTTGCGGGCCTCGTCAAGATCCTTGAGTTCCTCGGCGTCGTCGCCTTCTGCCAGGCCGCATTTCACGGCTGCGGCGCTCATCAGGTGCAGCGCGGAGGTCATGATCAGCTCCACGGCACTCACCTCGGCGATGTCGCGGCGAACCTGGCGACCGTCGTCGGCGGTTTGGTCCAGGGGGTCCTGGAGTGATGGCTGGTCCGGGGCGCCAGCGGAACCGCCGTCGTCGCCGGGTGCCTGGAAGATGTTGCGTTCGCTGTCTGGATTACTGGCCGGAGTACTCATGCTGGTAAGCTTGTCACAGACCGACTGGAGGTCACTATTTCATGCGCCCACACGGGGCATGAAAAAGATCACTTCCAGTTTGCAAGCGGAGTTTCCTCCCACCCGCGATTGCCAGGTGTTTCGTTGCGAAACATGGTGGCAGCCGGGTAACAGGTCGGTACGTACGATCGTCAAGACATTTCTTGACAGTACGCTTCCACTCGCAGTGGAAGTAACCGATCATCGAGGCCTCTGATTGCACGTGCAGTCGGGGGCCTTCTTCTATTGCAGGTGGTATTACTTCAAAGATTTCAGGAGCAACACATTAGCGAGCCAAGAATCAATGATCGTATCCGCGTCCCAGAGGTGCGGTTGGTAGGACCTGCGGGCGAACAGGTAGGCATCGTCCGTATTGAGGATGCTCTCCGTCTTGCCTCCGAGTCAGACCTGGATCTTGTTGAGGTTGCACCGCAGGCCAAGCCTCCGGTTGCCAAGCTCATGGATTTTGGCAAGTACAAGTATGAGGCCGCGGTCAAGGCTCGTGAGGCGCGCAAGAACCAGACGAACACCGTTCTCAAGGAGATCCGGTTCCGCCTGAAGATTGACACTCATGATTACGAGACCAAGCGCGGACATGCAATGCGCTTCCTGGGCGCAGGCGACAAGGTCAAGGCCATGATTCAGTTCCGTGGACGCGAGCAGCAGCGACCCGAAATGGGTATTCGCCTGCTGCAGAAGTTCGCTGAGGACGTTGCCGAGGTGGGAATCGTTGAATCGACCCCCCGCATCGACGGTCGCAACATGGTCATGGTCATTGGTCCGGTCAAGAACAAGGCTGAGGCAAAGGCTGAAGCGCGACGCGCTACCCAGCGCGCCGATGCCAAGGCTGCGAATGAGGCAGTGAAGGCTGGTACCGAGAAGGTGGATACCACCCCGGACAAGGCGCCCATGACGCAGAGCCTCGCGGACCTGCTGCCTGACGGCTACTCAACCACCGCTTCCCAGGAGGCGGCCGAAGAAGCCGCAGCACAGGAAGTGATTGCGGCCGAAGTTGCAGCCAAGGAGGCCGCGGCGCAGGAAATCGTCGACCGCGAGAAGGCTATCCAGGACAAGGCGGATCAGGAAGTCGCAGCAGCCGAGGCAGCCAAGGCAGCGAAAGCTGCCGAGAAAGCCGCTGCTGAAGCACCGAAGGCTCCAGCCAAGGCGGCCGGTGCGAAGGCAGCTGAGAAACCAGCAGCTGCTCCCAAGCCCGCTGCAGCGCCGAAGCCAACCGCGGCTCCCAAGCCGATGGCCATGCCCAAGCCAGCAACACCCAAACCTGCCAGCAAGGCAGCTCCCCGGAGCACGCCGAGCCGGCCTAAGCCCGGAACCTCCGACTAGGGATTACGTCCCCCGGAGCCGCCAGGCGCCCGAATAAACCCGCAGGCACCCCCGCGGGTGCCGTACGACCCGCCTGCAACAGCTGGTGGAAACCAAAGGAGATCGGTTCTCATGCCGAAGATGAAGACCCACAGTGGTGTCAAGAAGCGTTTCAAGCTGACCGGAAGCGGCAAGCTCAAGCGCCAGCAGGCTAACCGCCGCCACTACCTGGAGCACAAGCCCTCCACGCTGACTCGCCGTCTCGGTAGCGACAAGATCGTCTCGAAGGCCGACACCAAGGTCATCAAAAAGATGCTCGGCATCTAACTCACCCAAACCACTTAACCGGGCTTGCGCCAGTCTCCTGCACACTGCAGGACAGCGCTGAACATCATCACCCGGTAGATCTACTGAAGGAGTACGCACGTGGCACGTGTGAAGCGGGCGGTAAACGCCCACAAGAAGCGTCGGGTAATTCTCGAGCGGGCGAAGGGCTACCGTGGGCAGCGTTCACGCCTGTACCGCAAGGCCAAAGAGCAGCTGCTGCACTCATTTGTGTACAGCTACGGTGACCGTCGCAAGCGCAAGGGTGACTTCCGTCGCCTCTGGATCCAGCGCATCAATGCTGCGTCCCGCGCCAACGGCCTGACCTACAACCGTCTGATCCAGGGCCTGAAGGCCGCCGAGATCCAGGTTGACCGCCGTATGCTGGCCGAGCTTGCAGTATCTGACGCCAACGCGTTCTCCGCACTGGTACAGATTGCCAAGGATTCGCTGCCTGCTGACACCTCAGCACCAGCCGGCGCCCAGGCGTCAGCCACCAAGGCGCCAGCCAAGGCAAGCGCCTAACCTTTCGTTTTACCCTTCTCGGTTCGGTCTCACCCGGATTACGGGGAAGACCCAAAATACTGAGAACATCAGTACATGACTAACACCGGACGCCCAGCGGCACCGCCCATGACCAACCCCCGAGCTGATCGGGTCAAGGAAGTGGCTCGGCTCGCTGGGCGTCCGGCCCGTTTAAGGCAGGGCCGGTTTCTCGCCGAGGGGCCTCAATCCGTTCGGGAAGCATTGGCATTGCATTCGGCGCGCCACGCTGCGGGCGAGCCGGAGGTCATCGAGGAACTGTTCATCACCGAGGAATGCCTGGACCGGCACGCCGAGCTTGGACTGTTCGAAGGACAGCCAGCCCCACGGCTGGTGACTGAGGAAGTGCTGGCCGCAATGTCTTCGACGGTGACGCCGCAGGGTGTCATCGCGGTGTGTTCGTTTGTCGATGTCCCGCTCGAAGCGATGCTCGCCAGGGAGCCCCGGCTAGTTGCCGTGATGGTGGAAGTGCGCGATCCCGGCAACGCGGGAACCATTCTGCGAGCAGCCGATTCCGCTGGCGCCGACGCGGTGGTGTTGACGTCGTCGAGCGTTGACCTTTACAACCCGAAGGCTGTCCGGTCAACTGTCGGGTCACTGTTTCACTTGCCGGTGGTTCTGGGCGCCGACCTTGACCTGGTGCTCACCTCGCTGCGGGAGCGCGGGATCGCCGTGCTGGCAGCCGACGGTTACGGCGACGTCGACCTCGACACCCTGCAGGAAGGCAGTGCACGACGGCGGCTGGCACCCTCAGCGGAGAACGCTGGGGACGGGAGCAGTGCAGCTCGACTGGAAGCCCCGACGGCCTGGCTCTTCGGTAACGAAGCGCAGGGGCTGCCCGACGTCGTTTTGAAGGGCGCGGACCACCGGGTGGCAGTGCCCATCTATGGTCGGGCGGAAAGCCTCAATGTGGGGACCGCCGCAACCGTCTGCCTTTACGCCTCCGCGAGGGCGCAGCGCCTCAGCTGAGGCCCTGGCCGACCGCCGAATGTTCAGTCGGCCGGGGCGTCCTGGTTCCCCGGTCCATCCGCCCGCTGACCAAGGCCACAGCAAGCCCGATGACGGCCAACACCGCACCGACCAGTGCCGGAGCCGTGTACCCCCAGCCAGCGGCGATCACCGCGCCGCCCAGGAACGCGCCCAGGGCGTTGGCAATATTGAGCGCTGCATGGTTCAGGGACGAGGCGAGGGACGGCGCGTCAGGGGAGACGTCGAGCAGGCGGACCTGAAGCGACGGAATCAGCATGGCGCCAATCGCACCGACCAGGAAGACGAACAGCAGGGCGGTTGGCGCCCATTGAACGGCGAAGGAGAACGCCACCAGCGCGGCGGCGATCACGCCCATCACCCAGTAGATGGTGCCCATCACGGAAATATCGGCCAGGCGGCCGCCAATAATGTTCCCGGTGACCATGCCCAGACCATAGAGGGCAACGACGAACGGCAAGGTCGCTTCGGGGAGGCCCGTGACCTCGGTCATGGTCGGGGAGATGTAGGAGTAGACAGCGAAGAAACCGCCGAAGCCAACTGTGCCGATCAGCAGCGTCATCCACACCTGGCCACGTTGCAAGGCGCCCAGCTCGCGGCGGATACTCGCATTCTGCAGGACCTGCTGGTGAGGGACGCTGCGGGAAATCATCCAGATAGTGACCACCCCAATGACACCGACCAGAAGGAACATGGTCCGCCACCCGAACATCTGACCCAACCAGGTGGCGAACGGTACCCCGATGACGTTGGCGATACTGAGCCCCAGCATCACCATGGCCACGGCGTGCGCCCGGCGCGTGGGCGCCGAGAGGGACGCGGCAATGACAGCCGCGATGCCGAAGTACGCGCCGTGGGGGAGACCCGACATGAAACGGGAAAACAACAGCCAGCCGTAGTCGGCGGCGAAATAGGACGACAGGTTCCCGACGGTGAAGAGAACCATCAGCCCCAGCGCCATCCCTTTGCGGGGCAACCGGGCGCCGAGGGCAGCGAGCAGGGGAGCGCCGATGACGACGCCGATCGCGTAGGCCGAGATGACATGCCCACCCTCGGGAATGGAGATATCAAGGTCGCCCACCATCTCCTGCAGGAGACCCATGATGGCGAACTCGGTGGTGCCGATACCGAAGCCGCCCATGGCGAGGGCGATGATGGCGAAGTTCAGCTGCCGTGGGGTGAGGGTGCGTCGGGCGTCAGACATGGAACTCGTTTCGGCATCAGATGGTGTTGGTGGCGTTGCTCTGTAGAGCGCAACGCATCGACGCCGTTGTCTATTTCAACTGTAGCCGGGCCGGTACCGCCAGCTACACTCGGTTCGTGCCAGCTGACCAGTTACCCCGCCAGATTGTCGGCGCAGCGATCGTCGATTCCCTGACTCACCCCACCCGGCTGCTTGCCGCCCGTCGCACGGCGCCCGAGCAGTTCGCCGGCATGTGGGAATTCCCCGGGGGGAAGGTCGAGGCGGGGGAAACGGACACAGCCGCACTGCATCGGGAGCTCCTGGAGGAGCTTGGGGTCGAAGTTGAGCTCGGTGCTGAGATCGTCGGGCCGGTACCCGGTGGCTGGGCGCTGAACGAACGCGCCGTCATGCGGGTCTGGCTAGCCGAGGTCACCACCGGTGAACCCCGACCGCTGGAAGACCACGATGTTCTCTCCTGGGTTCCCCTTGCCGGTTCCACTGAGTTGGCCGACCTCGCCTGGATCCCTGCCGACCGCCCCATCGTTGACGCGGTGCTGACGCAGACCTGCCATGCCGGAGCGGCTCAACAGTAGATTGGGGAGCTCTCGCGCCGCATCTAGAACAGTGCTGGCTTTAGAACAGTGCTGGCTTTAGAACAGTGCCGGTTCTAGAACAGTGTCGGCTCCGCATCCGTAGCGTGTGCAGGGCGCACGGTAGACGTAGCAGCCGTTTCGCTGACTCCGGGAGGTCCTGGCTGAAGCTCTCGAAAGAACTGCGCCCCGGAGGTGAACCCGTGATTAGCCCGGTGCTGCCGAATCCGCCCCGACAGCCAGGTGCGGTACTCCTTGGATGCATAGCTCCCGCCGCGATACAGGCGCCGGTACCGGCCCACCAGCGCCGGGTGATTCTCCGCCAGCCATTCCAGGTACCACTCCCGGGCCCCGGGCCGTAGATGAAGGGCGCCCGCCGAGACTCCGGTGGCACCGGCAGCGGCCAGGGCGCCAAACAATGCATCGAGTGACTCGTCATCGTCGGTCAGCCACGGCAGGATCGGCATTGCCAGAACCCCGCAGGGCAATCCAGCGTCGCGCAGGCGGCTGATCAGCTCGAGCCGTGCCTTGGGGCTGGGTGTACCGGGTTCCACCGCATGGGCTAGGGCGGGGTCGATAATGGCGAGCGAGATTCCCATTCCAATCTGTACCGCTGAAGACGCTTTCTTCAGGAGCGGGATATCCCGTGCCAGGAGGGTGCCCTTCGTGAGGATGGAGAACGGTGTCCCCGAATCGGCGAGCGCGGTGATGATGTCGGGCATCAGCCGGTAGCGGCCCTCGGCCCGCTGGTACGGATCGGTGTTGGTGCCCATCGCGACATGTTCCCGCTGCCAGGACCGGCGGGACAGTTCGCGGCGCACCACTTCACCCACATTGGTCTTGACCACCAGTTGGGAGTTGAAGTCCAGCCCAGTGTCGAGGTTCAGGTAGCTGTGGGTCTTTCGAGCGAAACAGTAGACGCAGGCGTGGGAGCAACCGCGGTAGGGGTTGATGGTCCAGTGGAACGGCATGCTGGAATTGCCGGGGACCCGGTTCAGCGCCGACTTGGCGAGCACCTCGTGGAACGTGATGCCCGCAAATTCTGGCGTCCTGACAGTCCGGACCAGGCCGCTCAGGGGCAGCAGCGGCTCCTGAGGAGCCGGCGCCGTCGTCGTCGTACTCTGTCCAGCCCATCGCATGAATATATTAGAACATACGTTCTACTGGGGTTGGGGGAGGACTGCTTGTAAGCTGTGAACTCAGGAAGGTGGTGCGTGCCATGGGCCAGGTGATCGAGGTCAAGGGCCTCCGGAAATCGTTTGGTCGCCGGGATGTCCTGCACGGCATCGATTTTGGGGTGGAACGCGGCGAAGTCTTCGGCGTTATCGGGCCCAACGGTGCAGGAAAAACCACCACCATGCGGTGCCTGCTCGACATCATCAGACCGAGCGCCGGGAGTATCAGGATTCTGGGTGAGAATCCGGGCGCTGCGGGACCTAAACTGCGGCGCAAAATCGGTTACCTGCCGGGTGAGCTATTCCTTGAGCAACGGATCACCGGACGCTGGCTGCTGGCGCACTATGCGGCCATCAGCGGTGCGGTGCGGCCGGGGCGAGCGGACGAGCTGGCGGAACGCTTCAACCTGGACCTGGACCGCCACACCCGCAAACTGTCCAAAGGCAACAAACAGAAGCTGGGGCTCGTGCAGGCTTTCATGCATGACCCCGAAGTGTTGATTCTGGATGAACCAACCAGTGGCCTCGACCCGCTTATGCAGCAGGAGTTCCGGGCACTCCCGCGCGAAGCCCAGCAGCGGGGGCAGACCATCTTCCTGAGTTCACATGTCCTGAGCGAGGTCCAGCAGGCCGCGGACAGGGTCGCCATCCTGCGCGACGGCGACATCGTCCAGGTCTCAAGCGTCTCAGCCCTCCGGGAGGGTGCCCACCGCCAGATCCGGATAGCGGTGACCGGTGTCCCCGGGCCCGAGCTGGAGCTGCTGCTCCGGGACGTACCGGGGTTGCACACCATCGAAGTTCAGACGGCCGGCGAGCTCACCGAAATCTCAGCCACCCACGAGGGCGCCATCCGGCCGTTGATCCGTGCCCTGGCACCGCTCCAACTCGCCGATCTGGTCATCGAAGAACCCGATCTCGAGGAATCAGTGCTCACCCTGTATGGCAACGGGGGGAACGATGGCACCGGCAGGAACGATGGCACCGGCAGG
>NZ_ASZW01000102.1:9154-10384 GCF_000468215.1 Arthrobacter sp. CAL618
CGGTGCCTCCGGTCGCCGCGGTGACGTGGCCGGCCCCCGTGGATTCAGCGAGCGGAGCCGGTCATGAGTCACTCGGCACCGCCAGCCACCCGGGACGACCGGACCGACCCAGCCAGGATCCTGCCGTTGTTCAGGCGCGCGCTGCTTGATCACTGGCGATCCACCCTGGCCTGGGCCGTGGGGCTCGCCGCCGCCATCCTGGTATACCTGCCACTGTTTCCTTCCCTCGGGAACAGCGACGAGATGCAGGACATGATCAACGCGCTCCCTCCGGAGATGACCAGAGCACTGAACTATGATCAGATCGCCTCGGGTCCCGGGTACACGCAGGCCACCATCTTTGGGCTGATCGGCTTCCTGCTCCTGACCATCGCGTCGGTGTCCTGGGGTGCGTCGGCAGTGGCCGGTGATGAGGAGTCCGGCCAGTTGGAACTGACGCTGGCGCACGCGGTCACCAGACCCCAGGTGGTGTTGGAGCGGGCCCTGGCGATTGCGGTGCGCACTGTCGCGCTCGCGGCCGTCGTCTTCATCCTCGTGCTGCTCCTCAACGAGCCCGCTGAGCTGGGGATTCAGACTCAGGACCTCTTTGGTGCGACGGTCCTGTTCGGGGGGACTCGCGCTCCTCAGTGGGATGGCCGCCCTGTTTGTCGGGGCGGTGAGCGGCAGGAGGCTTTATGGCCTTGCGGCCGGCGCCGGGGTTGCGGTGCTGAGCTACGTCTTCAACGCCGTCGGACGCCAAAGCCCCGACCTTCAGTGGCTGCTGAACCTCTCGCCCTACCACTGGGCGTATGGAAACTCGCCGGTGGCCAATGGGGCGGACTGGGGTGCTGCCGCCTGGCTATGGGGTATCTCGGCGGCGCTCGCCGGACTCAGCGCGGTCGCCTTGCAACGACGGGATGTCGGGATCTAGGAGGGAAGGGGTTGGTTCAGCCAGTGAAATCGCGGTGCCGGATGAGGTACGCGGCGAGGACTGCACCCCCAACCGCTACGAGGCCCATCACCACAATCGGGACGGGATCGAAAGCTTCAACCGGCATGGCCGGGGAATGATGAAACGGGCTCACTGCCTGCAGCCACTCCGGCAGGCCCAGCAACTCGCCAAACTGGCCGAGCACCAGCCCGCCCGTCAGAAGGCCCCAACCGGCCCCTACACTCCACCGGGGAACAGCGGCGAAGATGACAGCGGGTGCGGCGATGAAAATCGCGGCCGCTGGTACATGGACGAGGCTC
>NZ_ASZW01000103.1:0-480 GCF_000468215.1 Arthrobacter sp. CAL618
AGCCAGCCAGCGACAGCCCGACGGCGGCAGCAGCTCCTGCGACAGCCGCCACCACGGTCGCGGAAGCGATAGCCAACAGGAGATTGGCGACAAGCCAGCGGGTCCTGGACTTCGGCACCGTCATAAGCAGTTCCGCCCTGCCCTCGGTTTCCTCGGCCCGCAACCTGAGAATCCCCTGGATGCCAGCGGCGGCAGCGAGGACACCGGCGATGCCGAGCAGGGCGGTGGTAAAAACGTCGACTATATCCGTCCGGCTGCCGGGGACCAGCCGTCCGATCAGCTCTTCGAGGGAGGTGTTGCCAGCCACCGCATCGGTGACCACTGGTGCGAGCCCGCCGGCAAGGCCGCCCAGTACAGCTGCGCCACAACACCAGCCAACGAGGGTGGGACGCTGCAGAATCCACGCCAAACCGAGGAAGGACGTGAGCCTTCCGCGAGAGGCTACTGCCCGCTCAGGAAACAGACTGGCGCCCAAGTCCC
>NZ_ASZW01000103.1:490-1604 GCF_000468215.1 Arthrobacter sp. CAL618
AGGACCGCCGCACCTACAGCAACTGCGGCCACCGCAAGCACGAATAGCGGCGCAGTGTCCGCCGTGGTGAAGGGTCGGGAACGTTGTCCCCACCCGATCGGCGACATCAGCGAAATCCAGCCACTCGTGACTTGGGTGAGGTCCGCACTGGGCGTACCGATTGCGTCGCCGATACCTCGTAGCAGGTAGGCAGCACCCACCAGGCTTGAGGCTACCCCGTTGGCGCTGCGCCCCGACGGCATCACCTGTGCGGCTAGGGCCGCCACCGGGACAAAAAACAGTCCCACTGCGCCGACGGCAAGACCAGCCGTGATGGACCCGGGGGATGGCAGCCCAGCAGCCAGGAAGCTGGCCGCCACGCAACCGGCAAGCAGGAGGTTTGCGGCGCCGCCCACCAGCAGCGTGGCGGCGAGCGGTGCGGCACGGGGGAGCAGTGTGGACCCGATGAGTTCCGCACGCCCCAGTTCCTCGTCGGCGCGGGTATGGCGAATGACCAGGAACGTACTCATCAAGCCCGCCAACAGGGCGGTGAACGCAAACCCCTGGAAAAACACCACCGCACCAAGGCTAAAACCGTCCGGCAGCCCGCGCAGGAACAGCAGTGAAGGGTTCGCTGCAGCCACGGCGATGATCGCCCGCCGGTCACCCGTCTCGCTAAACTCGCTGGCCACCGCGGTGGCTGTGACATAACCCAGCAAGGCAATGCCCAGGATCCAGATCGGCAGCAGAATCCGGTCCCGCCGGAGCTGCGCCAACGCAAGCCGGAGAATTTCGGACATCAGGATGGCTCGGCGTAGTGGCGCAGGAACAGCGACTCGAGTGATGGCGGGGAAATGGTCAGACCGGTGGGCCTGACGGCAGCGATTCCCTCCAGGACGGACGGGAGATTGGCGGCCTCCACCTCGAATTCGGCGGCCAGGCCGTCGTCGTGAACGTCCTGGACACCCGGAAGGCGGGCCAGGAGTCCGGCGTCGACTCCCTCCACCCGAAAGTGGGTCAACTTGAGGTGCCGGAGTTCGGCCAGCGAGCCCGACTCGACCACCCGGCCCGAACGGATAATCGTCACCCGGTCACAGAGCTGTTCCACCTCGCTCAGGATATGGCTGGAGAGCAG
>NZ_ASZW01000104.1:0-1133 GCF_000468215.1 Arthrobacter sp. CAL618
CCCGCCGGATCTCCCGGCGAAACACCGACTCCATGATCGGGTCCAGCCCTGAGCTCGGTTCATCCAGGACGTATAGCCGGGCAGGCCGCGCGAATGCCGCAATGAGGGCAACCTTCTGCCGGTTGCCCTTCGAATAGGTGCGGCTCTTTCGCCGTGGATCGAACTCGAAGTCATCGATCAGGCGGGTCCGCAAGGCTTCATCAGCGCCACCGCGCAGCCCGGTGAGGAGATCGATGACCTCTCCACCGGACAGGTTGGGCCAGAGACTCACGTCCCCGGGCAGATAGGCGAGATCCCGGTGGGTGCGGACCGGTTCACGCCACGGATCGGCACCAAAGACGGTGACAGTGCCCGAGGAGGGCCGAATGAGGCCGAGCAGGATCCGCAGGGTGGTCGACTTCCCTGCCCCATTTGGGCCAAGAAACCCATGCACCTCACCGGCGCCGACCGACAGGTCGAGACCGTCCAGTGCGTGGGTTTTTCCGAATACCTTCCCCAGCCCCCGCACAGCAATGACCGGATCGGTTGCGTCAGCCATAATGTGTCCGTTCACCAGCCCGACGACAACGACGCGGTGGTTTCCGCAGCGTTCCCCGAGGCTCCAGCCTTCGGGCCGCAAGTGCATCGACGGGTTCTGTTGCACAGCGTACAAGCGTCCGGGTAGCGGCGGTAGAGTCCTGCCCACCTCTCGCGGGTTTCCCCCTTAGGCTTGAGCAACGTCTGCCAGCCATCCGAAAGGACCTCATGCCCCTCGACGTCGAGAGCCTGCGTTCACACTTCCCGTCCCTGGCCTCCGGGATCGCCCATTTTGATGGTCCGGGCGGAACCCAGACACCGCGCGTCGTGGGGCAGGCGATCGCTGATACGCTCACCGGTCCGCTGTCCATTCGGGGGAGCTCAGTCGCCTCCGAACGCAACGCTGATCAGGCGGTCCTCAGCTTCAGGTCGGCGATGGCGGATTTCCTCAACGCGGACCCGTCCGGGATTGTCTACGGCCGCAGTGCCACCCAACTCACCTACGACTTCGCCAAGCACCTCAGCACCGGCTGGGGGCCAGACGACGAGGTGGTCGTGACCCGTCTGGACCACGACTGCAACGTCCGGCCGTGGGTTCAGGCCGCCGAGCGGCGGGG
>NZ_ASZW01000105.1:0-4886 GCF_000468215.1 Arthrobacter sp. CAL618
GTTGTACGTTGAGGGTCGTCGTTGTGCGTTGGGGGTCGTCGTTGTGCGTTGAGGGTCCGGGGCGCTAGGCCAGGCCCGCCTTCTTCAGCGCATCGGCCATCGCGGAGTTGGCGGGCGGCGCAGGGGTACGCGCTGCGGGTGGCTTTGCCGCACGCGGCTTGACCGCTCCCCTATCCGGCCGAGGTTTTTCCGGTCGGCTGCTTTGGGGTCCCCCGCCCGGCTCGTCGTCAAGGCGCAGTGTCAAGGCAATCCGTTTGCGCTCCGGGTCGGCCTCCAGCACCTTAACCTTGACGACCTGCCCCGACTTCACCACCTCGTGCGGGTCGCTGATGAAACGGTTCGCCATGGCCGAGATGTGGACCAACCCGTCCTGATGCACTCCGACGTCGACGAATGCACCGAAGGCTGCAACATTGGTCACCACTCCGTCGAGGGTCATGCCGGGTTTGAGGTCGGATATCTTCTCGACTCCCTCGGAGAAGGAGGCAGTCACAAATTCGGGCCGCGGATCCCGTCCGGGTTTCTCCAGCTCCGCAACGATGTCCTTGATAGTGGGAAGCCCGAAGGTGTCGTCCACGAAAGCCGTCAGGTCCAGTTCCCGCAGCGCGGTGCCGCCCTGGCTGAGAATCTTCCGCGCCACACCGTAGGCTTCCGGGTGGACGCTTGAGGCGTCGAGGGGCTCCGAGCCGCCCGAGACCCGCAGGAAGCCTGCGCATTGCTCGTAGGCCTTGGCCCCGAGCCGTGGCACCTTCAGGAGATCCGCGCGCCGGGTGAAGCGGCCGTTGGCGTCGCGGTGGGCCACAATGTTTTCGCTGAGCAGCGGTCCAACGCCAGCCACTCGGCTGAGGAGCGACGGTGAGGCAGTGTTCACGTCCACTCCCACCGCGTTGACGCAGTCTTCGATGACCGCGTTCAGGGACCGCTCCAGGTTGGCTGCTGTCACGTCGTGCTGGTACTGGCCCACACCAATGGATTTGGGGTCGATTTTCACCAGTTCGGCGAGGGGGTCCTGCAGGCGGCGCGCAATTGACACCGCACCCCGCAGGGACACATCAAGGTCCGGCAGCTCGGCCGAGGCCAAGGCCGACGCCGAGTACACCGACGCACCGGCCTCGGACACCACCAGTTTCTGCAGCTTCCGCTCGGGCATTCGCTTGATCAACTCGGTGGAGAGCTTGTCAGTTTCCCGTGAAGCGGTTCCGTTGCCGATCGCGATGAGTTCGACGTCGTGGTCAGTGACCAGTTTCGCGAGTGACGCGAGCGCAGCATCCCACTTCTTCAGGGGAGCGTGCGGGTACACGGTATCGGTGGCAACAGCCTTGCCGGTGCCGTCGACCACCGCCACCTTGACGCCGGTGCGGAGCCCCGGGTCAAGCCCCAGCGTGGTCCTACCGCCGGCTGGCGCCGCGAGGAGGACGTCCCTGAGATTGGCGGCGAAGACCCGCACCGCCTCGGTCTCAGCGGCAGCGAACAGGCGCACTCGGAGGTCCAGCGATAGTTTGGCCAGAATCCGGCGCCACGATTGCTGGACCGTCTGGGCGAGCCAGGCATCTGCCGGGCGGCCGGCAGGGGCAATTCCCAGCACCGCCGCCACCGAGTTTTCGTACCGGGTGCGCGCCTTGGCGAACTCTTCAGCGTCTGCCGGGTCTCCCTCGGCGATGGCCAACTCCAGCACGCCCTCTTTCTCGCCGCGGAACAGGGCGAGGACGCGATGCGAGGGCATGGTGGACGGGGCCTGGGCGAACTGGAAATAGTCGGCAAATTTCTGGCCCTCGGCTTCCTTACCGGCCCGGACCTTCGACCGCATGAGGCCTTGTTTCCAGAGTCTCTCCCTGGCCGAGGTCAGCAGGTCAGCGTCCTGGCCGGCGCGTTCCACCAGGATCGACCGGGCGCCGGCCAGCGCTTCCTCAGCATCGGGAACATCGCCGGTGACGTACCTGGCCGCCTCGGCCGCGGGGTCCAGGGACGGGTTCCTCACCAGCGCGTCAGCAAGCGGTTCCAGCCCCGCCTCCCGGGCAATCTGTGCCTTGGTCCGTCGTTTGGTCTTGAAGGGCAGGTAGATGTCCTCGAGGCGGGATTTGGTATCGGCGCCCGCAATAGCGGCACGCAACTGATCGGTGAGCTTCCCCTGCGCCTCGATCGAGTCGAGGATGGCCCGACGGCGGTCCTGCAGTTCGCGCAGGTACCTCAGCCGCTCGTCGAGGGTCCGGAGTTGGGTGTCGTCGAGTGAACCGGTGGCCTCCTTGCGGTATCGGGCCACGAAAGGGACAGTCGAACCGGCGTCGAGGAGGTCCACCGCGGCCTTCACCTGCCAGGCACGGACTCCGAGTTCGTCGGCGAGGAGGTCAAAGATGGTGGCGTCAGAAGTCAGATGTGGCACGTGAGCCATTGTCGCCTACGGTGGGGGCTGCGTTCCAACCGGCGCGGAGTTCCCGCCCTGAAACAGTGGTGCTACCCTCCGAGGACTCGCGGCATCTGCGCCGCGAACTCTTCCCAGCTATCGGCTAGGCGCAGGAATCCTGGTCCATGGTGATGACCAGCGGATGCTTGCCGGTAAACGATCCGTCTGCCGTGGAGTAGTCAATCTCGACGTACTCGGAGGTCCCCCTGTCGGCGTCGTCGTCGAGGGAAACCGAGACCACCACGTTGAGATACTCCAGGGTGGAGATCTCGTAGCCGACAGCGGGGACGGGTTCAGTGAAGAACACATTCTGGGGCATATCCCCCATGTCGGCCATGTCGCCTGAGCCGTGCGCCTCGGTGTGCTCATCGCCGCCGCCCATGACCGTCCCGTCCTCCATGCCATGGGTCCCGTGACCGCCCCGATTGGCTGGCGTGACTTCCGCGGAGTTCAGGGTGACGCCGGAGGGCGAACCGAGGCTGACGTCGTCGATCGTGAACGATTCGAGCGTCTCGTTGTGGATCAGGACCGTGTATTCCTGGTAGCCGAGTGCAGGCTGGACCGAGCAGAGCTTGGCACCGTTGACGCCGAGTTGGAGCGGATCCTCGCCGAGCGATGCCGCAATGACTTCGGTCTCGGAAGCGTCCGCGACCGCCTGTTCCGGCGGCGCACCATTGACGTTCAACGGGTTCTCTTCCATGCCGCCGCACCCGGAGATCAGGCCGACGGCGAGCACTGAGCTGCCCAGGATCGTTGCGGTTCTGCTTGCCATGGGTCCTCATGCTCTCGGGTTTTAGTGCCACCGGACGCGGCCGAGACTCCGGCCTGCGCTTATCTGTTCTTCGTATCCGGTGGCGGTGCGGTTTGGTGAGCCACGCAACATCTCCCGCCAAGCCCCTACTCGTACAGCACGTAATCCGGTTTGGGCTGCAATCCGAGGACCTCCGGTGGCAGCATCAGCGGGCCGTGAACGGTGTCTTCTTCGAAGAAGAGTTTGAAGCCGGGATTCACTGTCGGCGGGAGTTCCAGCATCAACTGGTTGTAGGTCTCAATTTTCGCGCCGGGCGCACCGATCCCGTCGACACTCTTGATCACCTCGACGCCGTCGTATTCACCCACCGCACCCTCGTTGGTCACCACCGACGGGGCAACCTGGTGGAACACCAGCGCCTTCTGGGGCAACTGGTGCTCGGCCACCAGGTCATCGAGGTACCCGGCGATCCGATCAATTTCCTCCCCTGACGTCTGCCCATAGGACTGACCCGGAAGCTGTTCCCCGGAGATATCCCATTCCGGGTCCAGCGCAAGTCCCACATCGGGTTCCAGGAGCCACTTTTTGAGTCGTTCAACTTCTGCAGTCATGGTGGAGCGTCCCGGCTGGACATTGAGCAGCAGCAGCGCGTCGTGCCGCCGGGCCGCCGCCAGGTAGGACTCGATGAACTCGTCCGAGGCTGGGGCGCGGTAGAGCCCGTCCGCCCCGGGAGAAGCCTGCACGACGACGGTGATCAGTTCCAGCACCGGCAGGATGCTGCGTCCGTCGGCGTACTGCTCACCAAGAAGTTCCATCTCCTCGACCCGCTCGTCAATATCACCGATCCCCAGCCGGCCCATCCCCTCGGACGTCGGATGGCCGCTGAACCCGACCAGCCGGTAGTCAGGGAACAGGTCGGTGCCGCCGCGGGGCAGTTCGAGCGGTTCGGGTTCGACGACGGCGGTTGGCTCGACGCTTGGCGCCATGCTGGGGTCGACGGCGATCGACTCGCCCGCAGCTGGAGCCGTCGTCGTCGTTGGCGTCGCTGCATTTCCGGCCGCACCACCGGACGCACCACCGACCGCGCAGCCGGTGAGCAGAAGACACAGGGACAGCAGAATTGGCACCCCGGCATCCCTGATCGGGTGGTCGAAGGGATTGGTGTGGTGCATGTCATTCCTAGGCGAGAGTGTTGGTCAGTCTTTGCGCCCTAAACGGTACAGGCGCTGGGCTACGCTGAACCCATGACTGAGCCAGCGTTCGTGCACGACACCGAGATTTCCACCTCCCCGCTCCGGCTGTGGGAAGCTCTGACCGAGGGTGCCGTGACGCGTCGTTACTGGTCCGGACGCCGGGTGGAGTCCACCTGGGTGCCGGGCTCCCCCATCCGCTTCTATGAGAGCAGTTCGGAGACAATCACCCACCACGGGGTGGTGCTGGAGGTAGACGAGCCGAAGCGGTTGTCATACACGCTCCGCGAAGTACCAGCCGGCGAGGATGGGCACACCGACCCTCAGGACGATGCTGCGTCCCGCATCACGATTGACGTTGAACAGGTGGCCGGCGGCGGGGTGCGGTTCCGCCTCGTGCAGGACCGGCTTGCGGAGGCGGCGGAGCTGGCAGCCGTGGGCAAAAGCTGGGCTCCCATTCTGACGAACCTCCAGGCGCTCCTGGAGAATGACAACGCCCAGTATCCGGCCCCGGGCAACCAGTAGGGATTTCGGGCTCGTCCGG
>NZ_ASZW01000105.1:4896-7471 GCF_000468215.1 Arthrobacter sp. CAL618
CGGGCGCTCATTGTATTTACCGGCACCCGTCCCTAAGAATGAACTATGACAGTAATCATGAGGTCCCTAGAAACCGCAGTTCCTGAGACCGTTATGGTGCAGTCGGATGTGAGGGACGTCTTCGCTGCGCAGCCGGGACTGAACCGGCTCGGGACGCGTCTGGTCGGCGCGGCCTTCGACTCCTCGGGAATCAACACCCGGTACACCGCGGTGAAGGAAATGACCCTGGACGCCCCGTCCGAGAACCCGGTCTTCTTCGATTCCGCTGAACGGCGCATCCTGTCCCCCAGCACCAAGGTGCGCAATGAGGTGTACGCGGAAGAGGGCACCAAGCTGTTCGTCGAGGCAGCCGACAAGGCCCTGACAGCCGCCGAGGGCATTGAACCGGCTGATGTCACGCACGTCATCACCGTCTCCTGCACCGGCTTTTTCAACCCCGGACCGGATTACAAGGTGGTTCGCGCGCTCGGGCTGAGCCCGGCCGTGCAGCGCTACCACCTCGGCTTCATGGGCTGCTACGCCGCCTTCCCCGCCCTGCGGGCCGCCAAGTCCTTTTGTGAGGCCGAGCCGGACGCAGTCGTCCTGGTGGTCGCAGCCGAACTGTGCTCCCTGCACGTCAGGTCTTCCAACAACCCTGACACCATTGTTGGGTCGTCGCTGTTCGCCGACGGCGCGGCAGCGGCAGTGATCAGTGCACGGGAATACGAGGCCACCGCGCCCGCCCTGAGCCTGGATTTCTTCGAGACGGTCCTGACACCCGTCGGCGAGGAGTCAATGGCGTGGAACATCGGGGACGAAGGGTTCGAGATGGTGCTCGGCACCTACGTGCCCCACATCATCGATGAGCATATTGTGGGGGCGCTGGAGCCGTTGCTGGCCCGCGACGAAACCCTCGCCGACAAGCAGTACAAGGACATTGAGCACTGGGCGATCCACCCGGGCGGGCGGAGCATCCTGGACAAGGTGGAGGCCAAACTGGACCTGAAGGAGGACCAGTTGGTGCCGGCGCGGGAAACCCTCCGCGATTACGGCAACATGAGCAGCGCCACCGTGATGTTCGTGTTGAAGCACATTCTGGAGCAGCCCTTTGACGGCGCCGACGAGCGGATCTGCTCAATGGCGTTCGGCCCCGGCCTGACGGTGGAAACCGCACTGTTCACCAAGGTGGGTCCCTGAGTGCAGTTCCCCGCTCTCCGCGAGAACGGTTTCCTCGCGCACCGCGACGCTGATGCGGTGGAGGAGATGGACAAGCCGGATTGCGACCCGGTCCTGCTGGACCGGACCTACTCACAGTTCGGGTTGATCAACGCGACGGTCGCTGGCTGGCGACGCACCTGGTCGGCACAGATCCGCCCCCGACTGTCACCGTCGCGGCCCAGCACCCTGCTCGATATCGGGTCTGGTGGCGGGGACATGCCGCGGGCGTTCGCCCGCTGGGCGGCCCGGGATGGCCTGCAACTCTCGATACTGGGCATCGACCCCGACGACCGGGCGCACGCGTTCGCGACCTCGCAGCCGCCCGTGCTGGGGCTGAAGTTCCGGCGCGCGTTCAGCACCGATCTGGTGGCCGAGGGGCTGAAGTTCGACGTCGTGACGTCCAACCACCTGCTGCACCATCTGGCGCCGGAACAACTGCAGTCGTTGCTGGCCGACTCGGAGCAGCTGAGTAGCGGGATCACCCTGCACAACGACATTGAACGTAGCCGGTTGGGCTACCTCTTGTTTTCCCTCGGCACTCTTCCGCTCCGCCGCTCCCTGATCCGGCAAGACGGGCTGACCTCGATCCGCCGCAGCTATACCGCCGCCGAATTGGCGTCCGTCGCCCCGCCCGGCTGGGAGGTCACAGCGAGGTTCCCCTCCCACAACCTGCTGGTTCACCGGGCGCCCCATGCATGACGTCATCGTCGTGGGCGGCGGTCCGGTGGGCCTCTTCGCGGCAATCCTGCTCCGCCAGGCCGGGCTGGAGGTGCTGGTCCTGGAGCAGCGGACCACCCGGAGCGGCCACTCGCGAGCCATTGGCATCCACCCGCCGGCCCTGGCGTCACTCGCCCAGGCCGGGGTGGCCGATGAGCTGATCAGCCGCGGCGTCAGGATCGGTGCGGGGGTTGCCCGCAGCGCTGGCAGCGACGTGACCCGCCTGTCCTTCGCGGGCCTGGAATGCGACTACCCGTTTGTGCTTGCGGTACCGCAGATCCGGACCGAGCAGGTGCTGGAAACCCGCTTTGCCGCCGTCGCACCCGGTGTGTTCTGCCGGGGCGTGACGGTCACCGCGGTCCATGACATTGGGGCGTCAATGCTGGTGACCACGTCAACCGGTGAGGTGCTGCAGGCGCGGCTCGTCATTGGGGCCGACGGCGGCAAGAGCACCGTGCGGTCCAGCGCCGGGATCCCCGCGTCGCTGCAGCGGTACCCCGACACCTACCTGATGGGCGACTTTGCTGACTCGTCGGCGGACCGGTCGACGGCGGTGCTGTATCTGGAGCCGGGCGGGATTGTCGAGTCCTTCCCGCTACCGGACGGGGTGCGGCGCTGGGTGGTGCGGACGTCCTCGCTGGTCGCCTCGCCGACCCCCGAC
>NZ_ASZW01000105.1:7481-14696 GCF_000468215.1 Arthrobacter sp. CAL618
GCTGATTCTTGCCCGCACCGGCGTGCGGGTGGACGTGGACAGCATCTCGATGCTGAGCGCGTTCGACGTGCACCGGCGGCTGGCCCAGCGGCTCGTGTCCGGGCGGACCGTGCTGATTGGGGACGCGGCCCACCAGGTGAGCCCGATCGGCGGGCAGGGGATGAACCTCGGGTGGCTCGATGCCACCGAGCTGGTCCCGATCATCACGGCGTCACTGGTTGACGGTCGCGACGTCGGCCGCGACCTGTCGGCGTTTGACCAGCGACGCCGTCGGGCTGCTGTGACGGCTGCACGCCAGGCTCACCTGAACATGGCGCTCGGGCGCCCCCTGCCGCGGCCGGTGCTGGCGGCCCGGAATACCCTCCTGGGCCGGTGCAACGCGGTGCCGGCCGTCCACGACACTATTGCCCGCACCTTCACCATGCAGTGACACCTCCCCGGGTTCCCCCGTTACCGGACTACAGGTGGGTGGGGGCGAACAGGCGGAGCAGGGTTTCGACCACGACGACGTTGGGCCCCTCCGCGGCGAAACTGTCCTCCAGCGCCTGCCGCACGTCGCCCGGGGCCACCTTGACCGCCGGCACACCGAAGGCTTCGGCGAGCTTCACGAAGTCCGGCCGGGTCAGCTCGGTGGCGGTGGCCTTCCCGAACGCGCCCTCCATGTACTCGCGCAGAATGCCGTAACCGCCGTCGTCGACAATCAGCCACGTGACCGGCAGGTTGTGCTGCTTGGCGGTGGCCAGTTCGGCAATCGAATACATCGACGATCCGTCACCGGAGACCGCCAGGACACGTTCCCCGAGCCCGACGGCGCCACCGATCGCGCCGGGGAAACCGTACCCCAGCCCGCCAGCGCCCTGAGCCGAATGGAACTGCCCATCCTTGGCGTCCCAGCAACTCCACGCCCAGTAGGCGGCGATGGTCATATCCCAGTAGGTCTGCAGTCCGGCCGGCGCGGCGGCGCGGATGTCCGCCATGAACTTGCGTTCCAGTGCGAGGTCCTGCGCATCCAGCCGTCCCTGCACCTTGGCGAGGGTTTCGGCGACCAGCGTGACGGCGTCGTACCCGGCGGTGCGGTCACGGTCCAGCGCGGGCAGCGCCTCATCGAGGGCAGCGAGCGCCTGGCCGGCATCGGCACGGATGCCCAGGGCTGGCCGGTTGGATTCGAGTACCCGGGGTTCGGCGTCGATCTGGATGATGCGCCCCCGCGGTTCGAGCGTGAAGTAGTTGCTGGTCACCTCACCGAGCGAGGATCCGACCACCAGCACCACATCGGCATCCTCAAGAACCTCGGTAACGTAGCGGTCCTCCACCCACGCCTGCAGTGACAGCTCATGCTCCCACGGGAACGCGCCGTTCCCGCCGGGCGAGCACAGCACGGGGGCGCCGAGCTTCTCGGCGATGGACAGCAGCCACGGTTCGGCGTTGCCACGACGGGTTCCGCCGCCAGCCACGATGGCCGGACGCTTGGATTCCGTCAGCCACTTCACTGCCTCGCGGACCAGCTCCACCCGGGGCGGGTTGTCGAAGGGCTCCGCGAGCGCGTCCTCGACCTGCGGCACCATCACCGGGTCGAGCAGCACATTTTGCGGCACCTCGATCCAGACCGGCCCCTGCGGTGAGGAAACGGCTTCGGTCCAGGCGTCCTGAATGGCTGAGGGGATGCCCGAGGCGTGCTGGATCAGCCGCTGGCTCTTGGTGACGTTCGCCGCCGAGGCCTTCTGGTCGTCGAGCTGGTGCAGCATGCCCTTCCGCCGGGCGCCCAGACCCTCCAGCGGGATCTGGCTGGCGATGACCACCATTGGTACGCCGGTGGCGTAGGCCTCCTGCAGGCCTGCAAGCGCGGTCAGCGCGCCCGGCCCGGTCGACAGGAACAGCACTCCCACTTGCCCGGTGGCGCGGGAGAACCCGTCGGCGGCGAATGCCGAGTTGTTCTCCACCCGCGAGGAGACGAAACGCAGCTCCGACCGGGACAGCGCGTCAAACAAACCCAACGCGTGCTGGCCGGGAATGCCGAAAACGGTGGTCGCTCCGAGGGCGCTGAGGGTCTCGACGACGAGGTCCCCACCGTTGCGCTCACCTGTCAGGGGTGCCGGCGGTGCTGTTGCAACACTGTCACTGGTGACCATTTAGCGTTCCTCCGCCGTGGTGTTGGTAGTGGCCTGGTCCGCCATCAGGGACACCAGGTCGTAGGCGACGTGCGATGCCGCGACGCCGGTGATCTCCGCATGGTCGTATGCGGGGGCGACCTCGACGACGTCGGCCCCGATCAGGTTCATGCCGCGCATCCCGCGGAGGATTTCCAGCAGCTCACGGCTGGTGATGCCACCCGCCTCGGGTGTCCCCGTCCCGGGGGCGTGCGCCGGGTCCAGCACGTCGATGTCGATGGAGATGTACAGCGGGCGGTTGCCGATCCGGTCCCTCAGCTTGGCAATCACCTCGTCGACACCCTGTCGGAACACGTCGGAGGAGGTGACAATCCCGAACCCGAACCGACGGTCGTCCTCGAGATCCTTCACCCCGTAGAGCGGGCCGCGGGTGCCCACGTGGGAGATGGCCTCGGTGTCGAGGATGCCCTCCTCTACCGCGCGCCGGAAGGGTGTGCCGTGGGTGTACTCGGCGCCGAAATAGGTGTCCCAGGTGTCGAGGTGCGCATCGAAGTGCAGCATCGCCACGGGTGCGCCGGCGCGTTCGGAGGCAGCCCGCAGCAAGGGCAGCGCAATGGTGTGGTCGCCACCCAGCGTGACCAGCTTGGTGCCGTCGGCGGTCAGATCGAGCGCATTCTGCTGGATGGTTTCGATCGCCTCGTTGATATTGAAGGGATTAACCGCCATGTCGCCGGCGTCGGCCACCTGCACCCGCTCGAACGGAGAAATGTCCAGGGCCGGGTTGTAGGGGCGGAGCAGGCGCGAGGATTCGCGGACGTGGTTGGACCCGAACCTGGCCCCCGGCCGGTAGGACACCCCCGAGTCGAAGGGGACACCGACGACGGCGATGTCGGCCCGGTCCACCTCGTCGAGTCGCGGCAGCCGGGCAAAAGTCGCGGCGCCGGCATAACGGGGAATCCGTGAGGAATCGATGGGGCCAATGTTTCCATTGGCCGTGACGCGCGGCTGTTCCATGGGTACCTCCGGGTTGGGGAAACAGAAGTTGCCATATAAGCATCAACTGTTTTTCATAAGGCTAATTGTGATGCCCGTCTCGGTCAACACTGAAGCCGCCGAAACAGGGTGACAGCTCCCCCTTAAAGGATCCGTAAATTGCGCCCACATCACCGGTCCTCCGGGCCTGCGGTCCGGGTATTATCCGCCGGAAGCCGCGGGGACCAGGGTCCAGAGAACAATCGCTTCCAGATCGGTGGGATTGAACCAGGTGTGGGGTTCACGGCCGGGGAACGTGACGGTGTCCCCGGCCTCCAGTTCATACCGGTCATTCGAGAAGATCAGGACAAATCTGCCGGCAACAACGTGCAGCGTCTCCACCTCGCAGTCAACCGAATACAGTTCGCTCTCGCCTCGCCCATGAGGCTCGATGACCGCGCGGATCATCTGGAGCCGCCGCTCGGAGCGGGCCGTCACCAGGCGTTCGTTAATGCCTTCACCACCGAGGCTGATCCGCGGAGCCTCCGCCAGACGGGTCAGGTGGGTCTCCGGCACCAGGAAGAGGTCACCGATCGAGATGGAAAGGACCTGGCAGAGCGTCACCAGAGAGGCGACCGACGGTGACGTCAGGTCCCGCTCCACGCGGCTCAGGAACCCTTTGGTCAGCCCCGTGGCAGCCGCAACCTGTTCAATGGTCATCCGCTGGGATTGCCGGGCAGCACGGATTCGAGACCCGATGGCTACCGGGGCGTTGCTGGGTTCTACGGGCAGGGCCTTCACTGGCTACCATCTCTCTGCGCAGGACAATCACCCGGGCGGACATCGACTATGAGCATACCGAGGATTCCCCGAGGACCGCCCTGATCACACACTTGACCTGTTAGCAAGGTCACAACTAGCCTATAGCGAAACATAAGTTTTCTATAGGTTACTTTCTAACCGAAACCCCCACAATCAGGAGCACCATGGAATTCATCAATATTGCGATCGTGGTGGTCTACCTCGTAGGCATGCTGGCGTTCGGCTGGTGGGGCAAGTCCCGCACCAAGAACACGAGCGACTACCTTGTCGCCGGCCGGCGCCTCGGCCCACTTCTGTACACCGGCACCATGGCGGCGGTAGTACTGGGCGGCGCCTCGACAGTCGGTGGCGTCGGCCTCGGTTACACCTACGGCATCTCGGGCATGTGGCTCGTCGTCGCCATCGGGGTTGGGGTGCTGCTGCTCAGCCTCCTCTTTGCCCCAACCCTGCAGAAGCTGAAGATCTACACGGTCTCCCAAATGCTCACCCTGCGCTATGGCGCCGAGGCCACCAAGGCCTCAGGCATCGTCATGCTGGCCTACACCCTGATGCTCTGCGCTACTTCTACTGGCGCCTACGCCACCATCTTTGTGGTGTTGTTCGGGTGGGACCGCGCAGCCTCGATCGCCGTCGGCGGTGCGATCGTGCTGATCTACTCGACAATCGGCGGCATGTGGTCCATCACCCTGGCCGACATGGCGCAGTTCATCATCAAAACCATCGGCGTGTTTGCCCTGATGCTGCCCTTCGCCCTGATCAACGCCGGCGGTTTCGACGGCATCTCCGAGCGTGCCGGAGCCGAGTTCTTCAGCATCACCGGCATCGGCCTGCAGAGCATCATCACCTACTTTGTGGTGTACACCCTGGGCCTGCTCATCGGGCAGGACATCTGGCAGCGCGTCTTCACTGCCCGGACACCCACCGTGGCCCGGTGGGGTGGAGTGACGGCAGGCGTCTACTGCATCCTCTACGGCGTCGCCGGCGCGATCATCGGCATGTCGGCCAGCGTGATCCTCCCCAACATCGAGTCCCAGGACGACGTGTACGCGGATATTGCCATCAACGTCCTGCCGATCGGCATCGGCGGACTGGTGCTGGCGGCTGCCGTCGCCGCCATGATGTCTACGGCATCCGGTTCACTGATCGCCGCTGCGACAGTGGCCCGTGCCGACGTCGTGCCATTCGTCAGCAGCTGGTTTGGCCGTGGCGGCCAGAGCAGCATCGACACCACCACCGAGGACGAGGCCGAGAACCCCGAGCACGATGTCACCGCCAACCGCTGGTGGGTGCTGGGTCTGGGCCTGGTCGCCATCGCGCTGGCGGTCATCGTCCAGGACGTGGTCGCAGCTCTCACCATTGCCTACGCCATCCTGGTTGGCGGCCTGCTGGTCTCCATCATCGGTGGACTGGTCTGGAAGCGGGCCACCGGCGTCGCAGCAGCGGCTTCGATGGCTGCCGGCACGGTCTTCACCCTCGGCACCATGATCTACCTTGAGGTCAACGCCGAGAACCAGTACGACGGTATCTACGCCAACGAACCGATCTACTACGGACTCATCGCTTCGGCCCTGGTGTTTGTGATCGTTTCGTTCCTCACCAAGCGCACCGACCCGGCGGTCATGGCCGCCTGGGAGCGTCGCGTGGCGGGCGCCGCTGAGGACGAGGTCGCAGTACCCGTCACCTCCACCACCCGCTAGCCCGCAACGCAGAGCCGCCGCTCCCACCAAGGATCGAGTCAACACTCATAGCCGATTTCCTTCCGGAAACCTGTTATTGGTGTTGACTCGATCCGGGNGTGGGGGTGTCGCGGGGGGCGAGCCGGGGCGCCCAGGCCTACGACTTGGCTGTCGAGGATTTGATCTTCCGGCCAGGCCTGCTGCTGCGGCCACGGCCGACGGCGTCGGCCTTGGTATCGATCTCGGCTTGCCTGATGTCGGCGGGGGTCACTGGTCCGTCTTCTTCACCGGTCCAGGACTTGATGGCACTCCAGGTGACTGCCGCAATGGGCACCGACAGGATGGCGCCGATAATACCGGCCAGGATGGTGCCGGCGGTCAACGCCACCAGGATGACCAGGGCGTGCACGCTCAGGGAGCGGCCCATCACCACAGGCTGCAGGAAGTTGCCCTCGATCTGGTTCACGGCAATCACCACGACAATCACGATCAGTGCGGTAGTCGGCCCGTCTGACACGAGTGCCACCAGAGCGGCGAGCGCTCCGGCCGCCGTCGCACCCACCAGGGGAATGAACGCACCAACAAACACAATGACCGCGAGCGGGAGCGCCAGTGGGATGCCCAGGATGAACAGGGCGATGCCGATGACCACCGAGTCAACTGAAGCGACAATCGCGGTTCCCCGAACATACCCACCGAGCGTCTCCAGTCCGTGCATTCCCACGCGGCGGGCCTTGACCAGCCGCTCACCCTTGAAGGGCCGCAGGACAAAGGCGAAGATCCTGTCGCCGTCCTTGAGGAAGAAGAACAGGATGACCACCATCAGCACAGCCCCGGTGAGGAACTCGCCGGCTGCCGTAATGCCCGATACGGCACCGGCTCCGGCTGTGGCACTGGTGGCGAAGTCGATCAGCCATTCCTGCGCGTCGGAGATCTGCTGCTCATCGATGGGCAGCGGGCCATCGCGGACGAATTCGTAAATCTGGTCGAAGCCCTGCGATGCGTTGTCGACCAGTTCGTCGAGCTGGCTCTGGACAGCGAAGACGATGCCCGTGATCACACCACCCAATACTCCAAGCAGGAGCAGGAAGGAGAACGCGGTGGCGAGCGCACTGGGCCACCCCTTACGCCGCAACCAGTTCACCAGCGGGCCGATGGCGGCCGCGAGAATCAGGGCAATGATCAGTGGGATCACTACCAAGCGCACCTGGATCAGGCCGTAGATCACGATGACCGCCAGCACCAGGATCAGCAGAACCTGAGCTGCGCGCGTGCTGCTGCGGCCCAGCGAGTCGCGCCAGGGGCTCCCCACCGGCTCTGGGGTGTCGACGTCGGCAGTTTCCTCCCGGCGTTCTTCCCCGCGCGGTGCCTCCTTGGTGCGCCTGAAAATGTTAAACACAGTCCCTGTCTCCTTGTTCACTGGGGTGGCGCATTTCAGCTGTCGCCGGCAATTAGTTGATCTCGAACCCGGCGCCGCAGCACCTTGCCGATGAGTGACCTCGGCAGTTCTTCTACCACCACAATACGGCGCGGCACCTTGTAGGCGGCGAGGGAGCCCCGGCAGAAGGCTTTCAGCGCGTCCCCGCTGAACTGGTGTCCCTCGCGGATCACGACGGCGGCCACCACCTCTTCGCCCC
>NZ_ASZW01000105.1:14706-18308 GCF_000468215.1 Arthrobacter sp. CAL618
GCCAACCACCGCCGCATCGGCGACACTGTCATGGTCGAGCAACGCTTCCTCCACCTCGGTGGGCATGACGTTGAACCCGCCGGTGACGATGATCTCTTTGATCCGGTCCACGATGGTGACATAGGAGTCGGCATCGACCCGGACGATGTCCCCGGTCTTGAACCAGCCGTCGGAACTCAGGACAGCCCGCGTGTCCTCATCGTTCCGCCAATAACCCTGGAACACCTGCGGTCCGCGGATGAGGAGTTCGCCGGGCTCTCCGGGCGCACGCTCACTACCGGCATCCTCGGGGTCCACGACCCGGATTTCCGTATTGGGGAACGGCACCCCAACGGTTCCGGGCTTACGCGTGGGGCCAATTGGATTGCCGAGCGAGATGGGCGAGGTCTCGGTGAGCCCGTACCCCTCCACCAGGTATCCACCGGTTACCGACTCCCACAACTCGATGGTCGCCAGCGGCAGATTCATTGCGCCGGAGATCGCGAAGCGAATGCTCTTCAGACTGACCCCACGTTCCACGGCGCGCTTCGCAAGAGGCTCATAGATCGGTGGAACAGCGGGCAGGAAGGTGGGCGGGTGGGTTTTCGCCGCGTCCAGCACCAGGTCTTCATCGAACTTGGGGAAAAGGACCAACCGGGCCCCAATGCTCATGGCAAACGTCAGACAGAGGGTGAGCCCGTAGGCGTGGAACATTGGCAGGACGGCGTAAATGACTTCCTTCCCGTCATCCAGGCCTGGCACCCATGCCCGTCCCTGCGCCGCATTGACGAGTAGGTTCCGGTGGGTGAGCACCGCCCCCTTGGGGTGCCCGGTGGTGCCACTGGTGTATTGCAGCACCGCAATGTCGGTGGCCACGGGCCCCGGATGGGTTACGTCCAGCCGCTTGTTTTTCACCAGGTCGTCCCACCGGGTGACGCTTCGACTGCCGGAGAGCTTCGCGGTGGTGGTCAACGCCTTGCGTGAGTCCTTGGCCTTCCGGATGGGAAGCCTCAGCGCTGCCCGTTTCGCGAACGGCATGGCCCGCGTCAGGTCGACGGTCACAATGGTGGTGACGTGGACGTCTGCGGGCAGATCCTGCACCCGCTGCGCTGCCTTGTCCCAAACAATTGCCAGCCGTGCGCCGTGGTCCTCGAACTGGTGCCGCAACTCGCGGTCGGTGTAGAGGGGGTTATGCTCCACGACAATGGCGCCGAGCCGCAGGACAGCATAGAACGCCACCACATGCTGGGGACAGTTTGGCAGCACCAGCGCCACCCGGTCTCCCGCTACGACACCCAGCCGATGCAGGCCTTCGGCCGCGCGCTGGATCTCCTCACCGAGCTGGCGGTAGGTCGTCTCGGCTCCGAAGAACTCAAGGGCGACCTTCTTGCCGTAGTTACGTGCGGATTCCTCAACGAGGTTGACGAGGGAGCCGTCGGGGATGGCGACGGCGGCGGGCACACCCGGGCCGTAGTTTTGTACCCATGGGGCAGTTGAATCAAAAGTCATCAGTCTACTTCCTGTCTTGGCCTGTTGAACTCTATCCTGATTCGCCGGGCGGTCGCTCACTGTCCGACAGCTTTTTTCCTCACTCATGCAGCGACTGGAACAGGACAGCGTAGATGCCAGCGGCACCCACCGCGACCACCACCACGGTAGTCCAGAGCACCGCAGTCACATCTGCTTTCAACACACCACTCCTGACCCCCTTGAGGTTCCGGCGATACCGGAGCCGTTGGCTCAGGTAGATTCCCAGCGCCGCAGCGAGTGAGGTGCCGGTGAGGATCATCGCAAACCAACCGTGCTCCGGCAGCCATCGCACAAAGAGCACACCGCAGATCACCAGCGCCAGCAGGGTCCTCCCCCAGGCAAGTGAGGTGCGTTCCGGCGGCAGGCCGGTGTCGACGGGGTGGTCGCGGTTCATCGGGAGCCTGTCAGGCCGATCGGCTGTAGATCACGACCACGACCACCGCCGCCACTACCGTTGCGCCGAGCGCGAGCAGCGGGGCGAGGAGCGACAGGGGTAAGGGCCGCCCTTGGCGCATGGCCCGCTCGACGATCAACCATCTCCCACACGCTCCGGCGGCAAGCAGCATGGCCAATACCAACAGGAGAATCGCCAGGGCTTTGCGGATGACCGGATCGAACAACTCAGCGGTGAACGCTTCAATCGCTATGCCGCCAGCCAGCAACGCCAGGGACGTCCGGATCCAGGCCAGGAACGTCCGCTCGTTCGCCAGCGTGAACCGGGGATCGGGATCTGCTCCGCCCTGCAGCAGCCACTGGGTCAGTGATCCACGGCGGGGGGATTTATCTGCTGGGCTGGCCATGGTTTCATCCTAGCGAGGCTTACCTCCATCGGTGGTCGTCTGATGAGGCGCCCTCGGGCTAAGATTGACGCTGAGAAGGGGAGTAGCTCCCGCGTTCGTCCCGCACCAGCGGGGCTCGGCGCAGCGGCCTGTCGACATACTGGCCATCGAAGACGATGGCCCGGCAATCCACCGGTGACCTAGACCGGCGAGCGAGACCTTCGGCCGCTTTAACGACGGCCGGAGCCCCGTCACGGCACTGGTCGCTACAGACCAGGAGATCCCACGTGACACCACAGTCAGACCAGCCAGCCCCGGCAGATATTCGCCGCTGGCGCCAATACCTGGCCGACGAACGCGCCGAAGCCGCCACCTACCGCTATCTGGCGAGCCGCCGCGAGGGCGAGGAACAAGAAATTCTGCTCGCCCTGGCCAAGGCCGAAGGCAGACACGAGGCCCACTGGCTCTCACTCCTCGGGCCCGACGCCGGCAAGCCTGCGCGGCCTTCGTTCCGCAACCTGGTGCTGGGCTTCCTCGCCAGGCGGTTTGGCAGCGTCTTCGTGCTGGCCCTGGCGCAGCGTGCCGAAAGCAGGTCCCCCTACGCCGCGGACCCCACCGCCACCGACGCGATGGCTGCTGATGAACAGATCCATGAGGAAGTCATTCGGGGGCTTGCGACCCGGGGCCGCAACAGGCTATCGGGCAACTTCAGGGCCGCAGTGTTCGGGGCTAACGACGGACTGGTCAGCAACCTGGCCCTCGTCCTGGGTGTCGGCGCAACCGGTGTCTCCACCGGGTTTGTGTTGTTCAGCGGCGTCGCGGGCCTCCTCGCCGGAGCACTGTCCATGGGTGCCGGCGAGTACGTGTCCGTCCGGTCGCAGCGGGAGCTGCTCGCAGCGTCGCGGCCCACCCAGATCACGCTCACCGCCGCCAAGGAACTGGATATGGATGCCAACGAACTGGTGCTGGTCTACCGCGCCCGCGGCATGTCCCTGGAGGCGGCCGAGCATCGCGCCTCGGAACGGTTGGGGCTCCGTGACTGCGACTGTGATCCGAGTCTGTCCCTCCAGCCGGAAATCACTGGTGACCGCGACGCTCATGAACACATCGGCACTGGCCTGGGCGCGGCGGGTGCCAGCTTCTGCTTTTTCGCCTCGGGGGCCCTGATCCCCATCCTGCCGTACCTGTTCGGGCTGAGCGGGATGACGGCCGTCCTCGTCGCCTGCGTTCTGGTGGGACTCGCGCTGCTGGGAACGGGCGCCGTCGTCGGGCTTCTCTCCGGAGCGTCGCCACTGAAGCTGGCGTTACGGCAGG
>NZ_ASZW01000105.1:18318-21112 GCF_000468215.1 Arthrobacter sp. CAL618
TCGGTGCGGCCGCCGCTACCTACCTGCTCGGGCTGCTGTTCGGCGTCGGGCTGCTGTAAGGGCCAGTAGCTGCTGACCTCAGGGTTTGGTCACGTAGTTTTCGAGCTTGATGAGGGTTTTTTCCATGGCAACCGGGTTCTTCCGCAGGAACCCCATCGGCCGCAGCACAATCTTCCCAGTCACCGAACGCGCATCCCACTGCTCGGTGACCAGGGTGCCGCCGTCACGCGGTTCGAGGACGTAGCTCCAGGTGGCCTTGGTGAAGTGGCGCCAGGTAATCCGGCGGCCTTCCTCGAACTCGGTCACCTTGTTGAGGATCTTGTACTTCGCGCCGATCCGCATGTCCATGCCGAACTTGGCGCCCTCGTACAGCCGCTGCGGTCCACCTGGCTGTTCGCCCTGGACGGTGTCGGAGCCGTCAATCACGCTGTGCAGCGCCGGGGTCGCCAGGACCTCGAAAATGTCGCTGGCCGGGGCGTTGATGAATCGTTCACGGGTAATCAGGTAGGAACTCATGCCCCTATTCTGCCTTGCTGGCCTGGGTGGCTGGTTCAGGGTCCGCGGCGATCGACGTCGCAAGAGGGGCCTCCTTCACGAAGAACAGCAGGATCGCGGCGATGATTCCGAGCGGCGCCATGTAGAGGAAGAGTGGTGTGAGTGCGTCGTTGTAGGAATCGATCACCGCGTTCCTCGCGGCCTCCGGGAGCGTGTAGACCAGTTCGGGGGTGAGCGAGTTGACCCCACCCTCGGTGCTGACCGCCCCGCCGGGAAGCCGCTCGGTCAGCAGGTCAGCGACCCGTGTCGTGAAGAGACTACCGACGATGGCCGACCCCAGGGTGGCCCCGATCTGACGGAAGTAGTTGTTCGAGGCGGTAGCCGTCCCGACCATCCGGTTTGGGAAGGTGTTCTGCACAATCAGCACCAGGATCTGCATGCTGAGGCCCAGCCCGGCGCCAAGCAACCCGAGGTACGTGCAGATTACCCAGAGCTCGGTGGCGGGTTGGATGGTCGAGAGCAGGAAGAGTGCGACGGCGACCAGCAGTGACCCGGCGATCGGCATCCACTTGTAGCGGCCGGTCCGGCTGACAAGCAGCCCCGATCCGGTGGAAGTGACCAGCAGCGCCCCCATCATCGGGATCATCAGCAGGCCAGCGTTGGTGGCACTTGCTCCGGTGACCATCTGCAGGTAGGTCGGCATGTAGCCGACGGCGCCGAACATGGTGACGCCGATCAGCAGGCCGCCAGCGGTGGTGAGGTTGAAGTTGCGTTCCCGGAAGAGGTGCATCGGAAGGATCGGCTCGTCCGCACGGCGTTCGACCAGGACAAAAGCTGCGCTGGTGACCACCGCAGCAGCGATCAGGCCCAGGATCGTCAACGAGGTCCAGTCGTACCGGGTGCCGCCCCAGGTGCCCACCAGCACAATCGAGGTGGTGGCAAGGGCCAGGAGGACCATGCCTGCGACGTCGGGCTTTGACCGCTTCCTCTCCTTGCCGGGAAGGTGCAGGAAGAAGACGACAACGAGGATCGCGAGGATGCCCAACGGCATGTTGATCCAGAACATCCAACGCCAGCCCGGACCTTCAGTGAAGAATCCGCCAAGCAGGGGCCCAGCTACCGAGGCGAACGCGAAGACCCCGCCCATGGCGCCCATATATTTGCCGCGTTCGCGGGCGGGAACGACGTCGGCGATGATCGCCTGGGAGAGGATCATCAGCCCACCGCCACCGACGCCCTGGATGGCCCGGCCGGTAATCAACCACGGCATGTCGGGGGCAAGCCCGCCGACGATTGAGCCAGCCATGAAGATGCTGATCGCGATGAGCAGCAGGTTCTTGCGGCCCATCAGGTCACCGAGTTTGCCGTAGATCGGCATCACGATGGTGGCGGTCAGGATGTAGGCGGTGATCACCCAGAGCATCTGGTCCACCCCGTTGAGCTCGCCCACAATGGTGGGAAGCGCGGTACTGAGGATCATCTGGCTGAGGGCTGCCAGCAGCATTGAGAGCATCAGGCCGATGAACAACAGGAGCATGCCGGTGGGCTTCTCGACAACGACAGCTGGAGCGGTTTTGGTTGTGGTACTCATTGAATTTCCGGGAGGACCTCTCTGAGGAGTGCGTTGGCGGTACTGAGAGCCGCGAACTGGTTGTCTAGTGTGGGGGCGTGTGCAGATTCCTGCATCGCGTAACGCATGGGGGCTCCGGCGATCAGCACGATCATCCGGGAAATGTCTTCGGCCCGGTGGCGCCGGGCGACGTCGGCCCACTTGGCTGAGGCGGTGATGCCTTCGGTGAGGACGTCACGGACCAGCTGTTCCACCTTCAGGAAGTAGCCGAAGCGGCGCTGGCGCAACTGGGGGAACCGCCGCACCACCTCCATCCGGAGGCTGTCGCCGTCGGCGCCACCCTCAGTGGAATGCACCACCTGCACGAGGAGCCGGGAAACCTGGTCGAGGAGGTCCGCGTCGACGTCGAAGGCCGCCAGCCAGGAGTCGTGGATGGAGGGGTCCTGGAGGCCGAGGATGGCGTCCTCTTTGGTGCCGAAGTAGTTGAAGAAGGTGCGGGCCGAGACGTTGGCCTGGGCAGCAATCGCCTCGGTGGTGACGCGGTCCGGGCCGTTTTCGAGGGTGAGCCTGGCCGCGGCATCATGCAGCGCAGCCCAGGTCTCTGTCCTCTTTCGGTCCCGCAAGGAAATTAGTTGACTCACCAAACTATTGTGGCACTGGACAACCTTTTACACAACTGCAAAATTGCGGCTCTGCACAATTCGTCCGTCGGGTTGCCGTTAAACGCCG
>NZ_ASZW01000106.1:0-3257 GCF_000468215.1 Arthrobacter sp. CAL618
CGGAGTCAGTGGAGTCGGTGACCTCGGTGGGGCCGGTGAGTTCAGTGGAGATCACCGTGTGCGGCTTCACAGACGTCCGGTTTTCCTAGCCTCCGGTTTTCCTAGCGGCCGGTCCCCCAGCACTGCAGTCCCCAGCCAGAAACGGCGACCGGAGCCAGAAACGGCCCCGAGGCTCACGTTCGCCGATTGCAACCGGCAGGTCTGAGTTGCAGGGCCGTTTCTGGCGCAGCCGGAGCGGCTAAACCCCGGGGTCAGCTCCCGATGAGAGGCGCGACGGCGCCGACCAACTGGTTGATGCCGAGCACAATGAACAGCAAGGCGACGACGGCGAAAGCGATATTGGTGTGGAGCTTGTTCGCGTACTTCTTGGGGATCCGCTTCCCATTCAGCAGTCCGAGCAGGGTGACGGCGAGGAACGGCATGAACAGTGAACCGAGGACACCGTACGCCAGGATCAGCCCAATCGGCTGACCCAGCGCAAACAGGATCATCGGCGGGAAAGTCAGCCACAGAACGTAGAACCTGAAGTATTTGCCGCCCACCCGGGTGTCGGGGTGGCCCTGGGTTGGAGGCTAGTAGCTCGCGCCGTCGGCGTTCGGGCCCTAGGTATCCTCTCACGGTTGAGGTGACAGGCAGTGAGCTTACCCACATAGACGGGGGACGGTATCCCTTTTATTTGGTGCATGCAGTGCAATCAATGCATGCACTTTTGGATGGGGAAATGCATGCATCGCATGCACTGCATGCACGATTTGAAAAGGAGACACCCATGCCGAACATCACGCTTCGCCAAATAGAGCCCGCGGTAGTAGACCAGATTAAAGTGATAGCAGCGCAAAACGGCCGGTCAATGCAACAGGAACTGCGGCTGCTGGTGAACCGATTCGCCAGCCTACCGGCCGAGTCCCGGCAGGCACTCACCCCCCTGGCCGCCTTACAGGTGCCGGAGTGGTACGCGAAGCTCTGGAACATCCGTCTGGACATTGGCTCGGTTCCCGATGCCGCACTGCCACAGCGGAGGTCACCCTTCCGGCGACTGGAACTCAAACGACCCGAGCTCAGACAACCCGAGCCGAAACAGTTCGAGAGCAGTCAATCCACGCTGAACCGAGCGGCCTCCACGCAACCCGCTCCACACGAGTGGAGGGCCGAATCGTGAGCATTCTCGACTCGGACGTTCTTCTCGCACTCATTCGCTCGACCGAGGATGACGGTGTTGTCGAGTTTGTGAAGCAGTTTCCGTCTCGACCTCAAACAACCGCACTCGCTATTGCGGAAGTGACAGCCGCTATTTATGCGGCCACAGATCCCCGGCTGCGGTCGATCCGGGATCGGGCCTTGCAAGATCTGCTGCGGGGGCTGCTGCATCGGCGAGTGCTCCCTCTGGACGCCGACAGTGCCATAACCCTGGCGAAGCTTGCGACGACGAAGAATGCGACCGGGTCCTATTATCCCCTGGGCGTGCTTATTCAGGCGGCGATTTCCCGCCAGTTCATGATGCCGCTCGTCACGGGGCGTGCCGGTGACTACCAAGGGCTCGATCTTGAGCTTCATCCGCTTACCCTCGATCCGGTTCCCGCCCCCGATCCTGGCCCTGTCCCTGTCCCTGTACTTGGCCCTGTCTCCGCTCCTGACCGTCGCCCCCCAGGTACCGGCGGCACCGGCTGAGTGCCATTGGGTTCCAGCTAGTGTTGGACCATGGACTCTCCTATTGAAAATTACCTCAAGCGCATTCATCGGGAGATCGCCGAGCTGAAGGATGGCAAGCCCTACAGCACCATCCCCGCAATGGCCAATGTCGATCCGAACAACTTCGGCATCTGCCTCACCACGGTTGACGGCTATATCTATGAGGTGGGAGACACCCGGGACGAGTTCAGCATCCAGTCCATCTCCAAGCCCTTCACCTACGGACTGGCACTCGCCGACCTGGGGATGGAGGCTGTTGATGAGAAGGTCGACGTCGAACCCTCCGGCGATTCGTTCAACGAAATTTCCCTCGCCGAGGGCACCGGGCGGCCCTCCAACGCCATGATCAACGCTGGCGCCCTGACTGCTACCTCCCTGATCAAAGGGTCGGGCGGCAACGGACGGTTCAAGCGCATCCTCAACACCTATTCGGCGTTCGCCGGGCGACAGCTGAGCGTCAACACCGAAATCTACGAGTCCGAACTCAAGCACGGGCACCGCAACCGCGCGCTGGCCCACCTGCTGCGCTCGTTCAACATCATTGAGGACGATCCCACCCCGGTGATCGAGGACTACTTCCGCCAGTGCTCGGTCCTGGTGAACTGTCTCGACCTCTCGGTGATGGCCGCCACCCTGGCCAACAGTGGCCGCAACCCGCTCACCGGCCGTCAGGTGATGGAGATCGGCCCGATCGAACGGGTTCTGTCGGTGATGACCACCTGCGGCATGTACGACGACGCCGGGTCGTGGATCAGCACCGTCGGGATGCCCGCCAAGAGCGGAGTCGCCGGGGGCACCATCGCCGTCCTGCCCGGTCAGGTGGGACTCGCTGTCTACTCCCCTCCCCTGGACGAACACGGCAGCAGTGTCCGCGGCATGGCCACGAGCCAGCGCCTGTCCCGGGATATGGAACTGCACTTCGTCAGGGCCGCCCGCACCGGCAAGTCCGCGATCCGGTCCACCTACGACATTTCGGCATCACCGTCGGGCATCCGCCGCAACGACGAGGCGATGGACATCCTGCGGGACAACGGTCACCGCGCCCGCGTGATCGAACTCAACGGCGACCTGCTCTTCGCTGGCACCGAGTCGATGATCCGTGAGCTGAGCTCCCTCGACCAGACCATAGAGTTCATCATCCTCGACCTCCGCCGGGTCGACGAAGTCGCCGACGTCTCCCTGCGGCTGCTGGCCGAAGCGCGGGAGAACCTGGTCAGCGAAGGCAGGGAACTGGTGCTGATTGACAGCGACGGGGCCCTCGCCGACACCTTCGAGGACGTGGACCGTGAGGTTCCCACCTTCGACACGCGGACCGCCGCGGTCGAGTGGTGCGAGGACCAACTCATTGCCGCCTACGGCGATAACCTCTTCCTCCCAACGCTGGTCAAGGTCACCGACTGCCCGGCTTTGAGCCCGCTGACCAGCGAGGACGCCGCGGCTCTCGCCGCTCGCATGGAAGAGCGCGAGTACGACAACGGGCACGTGATCCGCCGGGTCGGCCAGCGGTTCGGCGGCGTGTTCTTCATCCTGTCCGGAAAAATCACCACCTCGGTCCCCGGTCCCACCGG
>NZ_ASZW01000107.1:0-3867 GCF_000468215.1 Arthrobacter sp. CAL618
GCCGGCATGACGTTCGGCGAACTCGCACTCGGCAGCGACGACCGCCAGGAGACCACGGTGAAGGCTGAGGGCGGGGTCAAGGTCATGGTGCTCACCGCCGACGTAATTAGTCAGCTCGAATCCGAGGACCCGCGGCTCGCCGTCGAGCTCTGGAAGGCCCTGACCCGCGATGCGTACACCCGCGTGGACCTATACCTGCGGGAGACGGCCGTCCGCGTCCGCGACTAGGAAGCTAATTACCTTCAGTGCTGTCTTTATCGGCCGCGGGCTGGCGCAGCGCACAGTTCGCCCCACCGTCCGTGGAGCCGATTACCTGCCAGACTAAAGGCATGATCCTCATTGCCCGACACACCAATGTCAGCTCATCCTCCTGCCGGCGAACCGGGTTGCGGCGGTGAGCGCCCGGTTCGAGGAACTCGACTGGCGCAAGACCCGGCTGGGTGAGATCAGCCTCCGACGGCGTTGGGACCCCACCTTCGACAAGGAGGTCTACGAGGTCAAGCTCGACGACGACTTCCTCATGTCGAGCCTCTTCACCGTCGCCGAGATTGAGCTCACCGAGCTGGCTCTTGCTGAGCTGCCGGAGGACGGGCTCGACGTCGTCGTCGGTGGCCTGGGTCTCGGCTACACAGCTCAGGCGGTACTCGACAGCCCGCGTGCACGGTCGCTCCTGATCGTCGAGGCGCTCGGCGAGGTTATCGAGTGGCACCAGACCGGGCTGATACCGGCCGGGAAGACGCTGACCGCGGACCCGCGGTGCCGTTACGTCCACGGCGACTTTTTCGCGCTGGCGGCATCGGCGGAAGGATTCGATCCCGAGGCCCCGGCGAGGCTGTTCCACGCGGTGATCCTCGACGTCGACCATTCCCCCCGGCACGTCCTCCACCCCAGCCACTCACCGTTTTACGATCCGGCCGGCACGCGGCGGCTGGCCGGGCACCTGCACCCGGGTGGGATTTTCGCGCTCTGGTCCAATGACCCGCCCGACGCCGAGTACCTGGCCGTCCTCGGCGAGGTGTTCACCGAGGTACGCGCCGACGTCGTCAGCTTTGATAACCCGCTGCAGGGCAGGGACTCGACCAACACCGTGTATCTGGGCCGCAAACCCCGATAACGTCGCGCACCCCGGGTCCCACTACAGCCTGGCGATCCGTTCAATGTCTTCGCGGAACTCCTGCGCCACGGACGCCGACACGGTGGTCCGCGTTTCGGCGATCGCCGACAGGTAGTCCTCGCTGGACGGGCCGGGGGCTGGCGTGCCACCGTCGACCGCGCCGAAGACCGCCTGCTCCAGGGCCCGCTGGGACGCCTTGCGGGCAGCGAATTCAATGTCGGCCGGCGAGAATCCGTCGGACGTCTTGACCAACTGGACGATGTCGACCTCTGCTGCCACCTCGGACGGGATGTAGCGCTGCCAGATGGCGTGGCGGGCGTCGTCGTCGGGCAGCCCGATAGGGATGACGTAGTCGAAGCGCCCGTGCCGGAGGAACGCCGTGTCGAGCGCCCGGATGAAGTTCGTGGCGCACACCAGCAGCCGGCCGGGCCGTTCCCTAAACGCGGGAATGATCTTGAGCAGTTCGTTGGTCACACCCTGCAACGGCGACGGCGGCTCCCCCTGGCGCTGGGCGGCGATCTCCTCGACCTCGTCAATGAAGACCACCGCGTGTTCGAGTTCGGCGATCTCGAGGAAGGTCTCCCGCAGTGCACCCGCGAGGCCCTTGGAGTCAGCGGCGAGCCGCGAGGGGAACACCTCGACGAAGGGCCACTCCAACCGTGACGCAATCGCCTTGGCGAAGGTGGTCTTGCCGGTTCCGGGCGGGCCAAACAGCATCACCGCACGCGGCGGCACCACCCCGTACTGCTCGGCCAGGTCGGGGTTGGCCAGCGGCAGGACCAAACGGCGTTCGAGCAGTTCCTTCTCGCGTTGCATGCCGCCCACGTTGTTCCACAGGTTGCGCGGCATCAACCGTCCGCCGAGTTCGCTGAGCAGACCCATTTCCTGGCGTTGCACGGGAATGTCACGTTCGAAGTACCTCAGGTGCTTCCGGTCCTGGAATCCCGAGTTGAGGAGGGCAGCCACCCGGTGTTCGGCGTCGGGCACCAGGGTGGAGAGCTTGGTCAGGCCGTGCGGTGCCATCCTGCCCTCGATGGCGGCGAGCAGCGCACTGCCGATCCCGTGGTTACGCCAGCCCTCGTCGATGGCGAAGAAGACAATCCAGCCCTGGTCGTGCGCGGCGCGGGCCACCGCGGTGCCGACCACCGTTTCACCGTGGACGGCGACGACGGCATGATCCTTCTGGCAGGAGGCGAGGACCTCAGCGAGCGCGTACACCGGTTCGACGCCGGCGCTGCGGGATTCCTCCCACAGGTGGAGGATCGCGTCCATGTCAGCAGAGTGAAAGTCCCTGATTCTCCAGCCGGTCATACGGGTGACTCCTTTGTCGTGTGCTGATCGTGTCGGATGCGAAACGTGCAGTGCGCTGATCATGACACACCGTTGGACGGCACCGGAGATTGTGACTGTCTGAGGCGGCTGCCATGATGCTGTGATGCGCCTCGACCGTTTCCCCCTCCGGCGGGTCACTGCCCATCCGGCCTCCGAACTGGAGCAGGGGAGCTGGCCGGCCAACCTGCCGCCCGTGGCGCAACTGTTGGACGACGGGATGGCGCTCGGCTCCGCCACAGTCCTGGTCGGCGAGAATGGCTCGGGCAAATCGACCTTGGTCGAGGCGATTGCGTTGGCCTTCGGGCTGTCGCCCGAGGGCGGGTCGACCGGTGCGCGTCACTCAACCCGGCCGTCCGAGTCGGAACTGTCGGATCACCTCCAGCTGGTCCGGAACCCGGGCGCCAGCAAGCGAGGCTATTTCCTGCGTGCCGAGACCATGCACGGGTTCTTCACCTATCTGGAGCAGAATCCCGGCCGGTCGGGCAACGACACCCGGTTCCATTCGATGTCACACGGGGAGTCGTTCCTCGAACTCGCGGTGGACCGGTTTCGTGGACCAGGCCTGTGGGTGCTGGATGAGCCGGAATCGGCGTTGTCCTTCGGCGGTTGTCTGGCTTTGCTCGGGATCCTGAAAGAACTCCTCGCCGACGGGAAATCCCAGGTGCTCCTCTCCACCCACTCCCCTCTCCTCGCTGCCCTTCCCGGCGCCACAATCCTCGAGCTCGGGCCCTGGGGGTTCCGCGAGATGCACTGGGACGAACTGGATCTGACAGTCAACTGGCGTAGCTTCATGAACGCGCCCGACCGGTATCTACGCCAGCTCTGAAACCGACGGCGGTCCGATAGGCTCTTGAATATGCGTCTACACCACCCAAAGCGCCTCGTCGGCTTCGCCAGCACCGTCGTCGGAAGAGCTGCGATGGCGCTCGGGGGTTTGCAGGCGGTCGTCGCCGCAACACTGGTGGTTATTGACGCGGTGGAGAAGAAGATCAGAACCAAACGTGAGGGATTTCCCAAGCCGGGGACCTTCGACGGTCACGTCGCCGGGTCGGCGACCACTGTCTTCACCTACGGCGAAGATCTTTACGAAGCGATGCTTGAGGCAATCCGATCTGCCCAGCACCAGATCCTGATGGAGACCTACATCTGGAAGGGCGACGCCGTCGGCCACACCTTCCGTGACGCCCTGAACGAGGCGGCAGCGCGTGGCGTGAAGGTGCATGTCATTTATGACGGCTTCGCGAACCTGGTGGTGCGGCCATCCTTTTACTCGTTCCACCCCGATGTGCAAGTCTTCCGGTTCCCGGTCCTGCGGCCGTCAATCCTTTTCACCAACATTCGCGGCACCGGGTTTGACCACCGCAAGCTCCTGGTTGTTGATGAGCGGATCGGGTTTGTCGGCGGCTACAACATCGGCAGCC
>NZ_ASZW01000108.1:0-2019 GCF_000468215.1 Arthrobacter sp. CAL618
CCACCTGCGGGTTGTCGGGCCGTCGGTCTGGGATTTGCGCGAAGCCTTTGTCAGCGTCTGGAATCTGGCCACCACACGGTCCCGGCAACCCCTGGACGACACCAGTGCCGGCTTCTGGGAGCCCCGCCTCCGGGCGGTCAACAACATTCCCGCCAACCTGGTGTTCCCGATTCGCGGCGTCTACCTGGATGCAATAAATCGAGCCAAGGACCACATTTACATCACCACCGCCTACTTCATTCCGGATCAGCAGATTCTGAACGCCCTGCTGCGGGCCAGTAAACGCGGGGTTGACGTCCGCGTGATCCTGCCAGAGGAATCAAACCATGTGCTCTCTGACTGGTTGTCCCGCGGCTTCTATTCATCACTGCTGGAGAACGGCATCCAGATCCTGCTCTATCAGAACGCCATGATCCATGCGAAGACGGCGACCGTGGACGGGCAATGGTCGACAGTCGGCACCGCCAACATTGACCGGTTGAGCCTGACCGGCAACTACGAGATCAACCTGGAGATCTTCGACGAGGGGCTGGCACACAACATGGAGCAGATCTTCGCGATCGACAGTGGCAACAGCCGGATTCTCACGATTAAGGAATGGGAGCGACGCCACCTTGTGGCCCGCGTCAGCGAGGCGATCCTCGCTCCCCTCCGCCCGCTCCTCTAGCGACGGTCAGCGGGAAAAACCGTGGGGGCCGGTCTCAGGGGGTGGCGAAGCGGTCCAGATATCCCACCCGGGACTGGTGGACGTGCCCGGCCATCAGCCGTTCGGCGTCGACCGGGTTGCCGGCGTCGATCGCTGCCATGATCAGCCGGTGCTCACCCCACGACTGCTTCCCCCGATGATCGACGTCCGTGGCGTAAAGCCATTCGATCTTGCCGGAAATCTGGCGCAGCAGGGCCGTCAATGAGGCGCTGCCGCTGAGATCGGCGATCCCCAGATGGAAGCGGATGTTCAGCTCGGGCAGCACCTTGAGGTTGCCCTCCGCCACGGCCTGGTCGCCGTCGTCGAGCAGGTCGGCGAGCAACCTACGGGTCTTCCACCACTCGACGCTGGGCTCGCCCGCACTGAACTGGGCCAACGCCCGCCGCGCCGCACGCCGCGCGGTGGCAGCCTCGAGCGCTTCACGGACGGCGAAGAGATCGTCGGCGTCGTCCACCGGAATTTCCGACACCGTCGATCCGGCGTACGGCCTGGAATCAACGAAACCCTCAGCCTCCAGCGCACGCAGCGCCTCCCGGACGGGGATGCGGGAGACCCCGTACTTGGCGGCGAGCGCCGCCTCGGTCACGCGGGTGCCAGGGCGCAGGGACCCGAAGATGATGTCATGCCGGATTTCGTCCTGCACCCGCTGTTTCGGGGCAGGATCGGCCGACTCTGGCTCAGGCGGCAAGAGCGGCACCGCGGATCGGTGCCGGCAGTTCCCGTGCGCCCCGCAGTTTAGCGTCCTGCCGCATAGCCTTGTGCTCCTCTGGGGTTGGCGGCGGCCTTCAGTACACCGGTTGCGGGGTCGCTCACAACCGAGGAGATGCGGCCGAGCGCCCAGTCGCCGGCCCTGGTCACCACGTGGCCGCGGCCTTCCAGATCGGAAATGACGTCGTCACCGAGGCGATCCTCCACCACGGCTCCCCCGGGTTCCCAGGTTCGGGGGAAGAAGGATCCGGGGATGGACGTGGTGTGCAGCGAGGGAGCGTCGATGGCCTGTTGTGGTGAGTAGCCGCCGACGACGGTGCGCAGAATGTAGAGCAGCTGCCACTGGTCCTGCTGGTCGCCGCCGGGTGATCCGAGCGCCACCACCGGGACGCTGTCCTTGAGGATCAGGGTCGGAGTCAAGGTGGTGCGGGGGCGTTTGCCGGGGCGCAGGGTCGACGGCGCACCGTCCTCCAGCCAGGTCATCTGCAACCGTGAGCCCAGGCAGAACCCGAGTTCGGGGATGGTCGGTGAGGACTGCAGCCAGCCGCCGGACGGCGTGGCGGAGACCATGTTGCCCCACTGGTCGACGACGTCGATATGGCAGG
>NZ_ASZW01000109.1:0-7429 GCF_000468215.1 Arthrobacter sp. CAL618
CGCCTGCCATTGCGCCCACCCCGGCCAAAGCCGGTGCCGTGTATTCGGTGCGCAGCGGCGGGATGAAGGGTTCGCGCCCCGGGACGGTGCCGGGCCTGAACTCTGCCGACGCCCGGTCGGTGATCAGCGCCCGGCGCTGGGCTGAGTACTCCTCGGATAACAGGTAATCCAGCGGAACGTCGGCGTCGCCGTAGTAGGCCTCCCGATCCGCGATGGCCAGCTTCTGCGCCTCGAGGATGGTGTGGGCGCCGAGGGCAGTGGACGGGTCCAGGTGCTCGTCGTCGTACCCGGCGAGGATGGCGAGGGTCTGCAGCAGGGCTGGTCCCTGCCCCCAGGCCCCGGTTTTCGCGATCGTGTGGCCGCGGAACTCGAAGGTGGTGGCGGGCTCGTAGGTGGCCTGGCAACCGGCGAAGTCCTCGAGGCTCATCACCCCGGCATGGTCGGTGCCGGACGAGTGGCGGTGCGGCTGCGCGGTAAAGGCGACGGCGGCCTGCGCCACGAAACCCTCGCTCCATTCGCGGCGGGCAGCATCAATGCGCTCCTCGCGGGTGGCGTCCGGCGCCCCGGCAGCCACCAACCGGTCCAGCACTGCCGCGTAGGCCTCGTTCTTGATCATTTCACCGGCCGCTGGGGCCTTGCCCTCAGGCATCCAGAGCGCTGCCGACGTGGGCCAGTGCTCGTTGAAGAGGTCAGCGACCGCTGAAATCGTCGCACCCACCCGCCCGACAATAGGGTGCCCGTTCCGGGCGTAGCCGATGGCGAAGTGCAGGACGTCGCCGAGCTCCCAGGTGCCGTGGTCACGGAGCAGCAGGAACCAGGCGTCGACGGCGGCGGGTACGGCTGCGGCGAGCGCACCGGAGCCTGGCACCAGTTCCAGACCCTCGGAGAGGTAGTGCTCGCGGGTGGCGGCGGCTGGGGCCGGGCCCTGCCCCATCAGGACGATGGGCTCGGACGGGTTTGCCGCCGTCGCAAACACGCCGGTCATATCCCCACCCGGGCCATTGAGGTGCGGCTCTACGACGTGGAGCACAAATGCGCTGGCGACGGCGGCGTCGAACGCGTTGCCCCCACGCTCAAGGACTGCCTGCGCCGACGCGGTGGCCAGCCAGTGGGTGGAAGCGGTCATCCCGAAGGTGCCCTCGAGGGTGGGCCGGGTGGTGAAGGAAGCGGGCTGGGTATAGGTCATCGAGGTCCTTTTCGGTTCGTTGAGCGGGTCCGTGGACTGGGTTGGGGTCTTGATGGGTCCGGGTGCGTCACGCAGCCCGCTTCCACAAGCGACCGATTGCATACAACAATAGGCAGAAAGGTACATTTTGTATACAGGCCGACGGTGATGCGACGGTCCATCTACCCCTGGAGGATCCAATGAAGCGGCAGCCCGTCTCCACCGACCGACTCCACCTATGGCTCATGCTGACGCTCACCTTCTCCACCGGGGTGGTGGACGCGGTGGGTTTCCTGGGTCTCGATCAGGTCTTCACCGGCAACATGACCGGCAACGTCGTTCTGCTGGGCATGGCCATCGCAGGCGGCAGCGATCTCCCGGTCCTCCGCCCGGCCCTGGCCCTGCTCTTCTTCATGGTTGGCGCCGTCATTGGCGGGCGCGTGTTGCGCACGGCATCCGAGGGTTGGAGCGGACGAACATCGGCAACCTTCCTGCTAGTGGCAGGGCTGACCGGGGGCCTGGCCCTGTTCACCGCCCTGGTCGACGTCACCGCCGACCACCTACTGGGCAGTATCACCACCAGCACCCTCGCCCTCGCGATGGGTATTCAGGCCGCGACGGCGAAACGCCTCAAGGTCGCCGAAATCACCACGGTGGTGGTGACCTCCACCATTACCGGGTTGGCCTCGGATTCGCGCCTCGCCGGCGGAAAGAGCCCGTTCTGGGTGCGCCGCGCACTCGCGATCTCACTGATTCTGCTCGGCGCCCTCGTGGGGGCGGCAGCGCTTCAACTAGACCTCTGGGTCGGCATCGCCCTCTCGGCGGTCCTGTCCGCTGTGGTGACCCTGATCGGCCAGCTCCGTCACCGCAAGGACAAGCGGGCCGCGGCGAACGAGCGAGAGCTGGAGCCTGCAGCCGCCGGGTAGCAAATTCTGGATTCTGCCCGCTCCGACTCTCCCACCGGATCCTGCCAGTTCCGACTCTCCCACCGGTCAGCCCTGGTCACTGGGATAATCTAGACAATCCCACTGACCGACCTCGACCGGTGGGATTTCTGCAGGTCCGGCGCCGTTGTAGGCTCGACTTTTAGGATAGTTCGACCGGTTCGAGAAGGGTTCTGACGTGAGCGAAGGTAAATCTCCTCGGGGGACTGTACTGATTGCTGGATGCGGCGATCTGGGGACCGAGGCCGGGCTGAGATTCGCCGCGGCGGGGTACCGGGTGATCGGATGGCGGAGGTCAGCCGACAAGCTCCCGGCGGAAATTGCGGGCGTCCCGGTGGATCTGACCGGCGAGTTGCCGCCGCTCCCCGCCGACACCCGCATTGTGGTGCTGGCGACCGCCGCGGACGGCCGTACCGAGGACGCTTACCGCGCGGCTTATCTCACTGCTACCGGCAACGTGCTGGACGCGCTAGACCGTGCTGGCATCGACGCGCAAGTGCTGCTGGTCTCGTCCACCGCCGTATACGGGGGCGACGAGGGCGAGTGGGTGGACGAATCGACTCCCGTGGCGCCCGGCACTGCCACGGCGAAAATCCTGGCCAGCACGGAGGAGCTGCTGCGTGACCGGCGACCGGCGGCCATCATCTTGCGGCTGTCAGGGATCTACGGTCCGGGCCGGACCCGGCTGATCGACCAACTGTCCTCCGGCACCGCGGTCCTGCCGCAGGAGGTCCAGTGGACCAACCGGATCCACCGCGATGATGCGGCGGCGGCCATCGTGCACCTAACCACCCAGGTGGGCGAGCCGGGTCCGGTCTATATCGGCGTCGACAATGAGCCGGTCGATCAGGGCGAGGTCCTTGAGTTTCTTGCCGCCCAACTGGGCGTGCCCACACCGCAGGTGGGGCCGGCGTCGACGTCGCGGACCGGAAGCAAGCGCCTGAGCAATGCGGCATTGACCGCCACGGGGTTCACTTTCACCTACCCCACGTTCCGGGAGGGGTACCTGGCCGTCCTCAATGGGGACGGAGTCAGGCACCCCTAGCCGTCCGCCTAGTGGACTGCCGGCACTCCGGCGCCGTCGATGGGGGCGTCGGCAGCATCAACGGGTGCCTCTTCGGGCTTCCGGATGAAGAACGCGGCGATCACGGCCAACATGAACACGATCGCGCCGCCTAAGAAGGCAGCCTGAATGCCGCCCGCCTCGGCAGCAACCTCGGAGGCACCGCCGTCGAGCAGGGCAGATGCCTGGATGGTCATCACCGAGATGAACAGCGCGGTGCCCGCTGCACCGGCGAGCTGCTGGACGGTGCCGACAATCGCGCTGCCATGGGAGTAGAGCTGCGGCCGGACCGATCCCAGGGCCGAGGTCAACAGCGGCGTGAACATCAGGGCGAGGCCGATGCTCAGGAAAACGTGAGCCACCATCACCATCAGGAAGGGAGTGGTTTCGCTGAGCATCGTCAACCCCCAGAACACCAGGCTGACGAGGATCGCGCCGGGCGCCACCAGGATGCGGGGTCCGCGCTTGTCAAAGATGCGCCCCACCACCGGGCCGAGCAGACCCATGGTCAGCCCGCCCGGGAACAGCAGCAGGCCCGCCACCACCGGTGACAGTCCCAGCACGTTCTGGACGTACAGGGGCAGCAGGATGATGGTGCCGAACAATGCCATCATGCTGACGGAGATCACCAGGATGGAGATGGTGAACGTGCGGGACGTGAACGTTCGCAGATCCAGCAGGGCGCGGTCGGCGCGCTGCAGGCTGCGCTGGCGGAGGATGAAGAAGACCAGCGCTACGCCGCCGACGACGAGGGGCAGCCAGGGTGGAACCGGTCCGCCGCCCTCGGCTGCTTCACCGAACTGGCTGAGGCCGTAAATGATGCCGCCGAACGCCAGGGCGGAAAGCATTACCGAGAGGACGTCGATGGGCAGGCGCCGCGGTGTGGTGACGTTTTGAATGCGGGTGGCGCCGAGAATCAGCGAGCCGACGGCGATGGGCAGGACCAGCCAGAAGAGCCAGCGCCAGTCCAGCACGCTCAGGATCAGGCCGGAGACGGTGGGGCCGATGGCCGGGGCCACCGAGATTACGATCGCGATGTTGCCCATGGTGCGCCCGCGTGAGGCAGGCGGGACCAGGGTCATCACGGTGGTCATCAGCAGCGGCATCATGATGGCGGTTCCGCTCGCCTGGATGATCCGGCCGACCAGCAGGACCTCGAAGCCCGGCGCCAGCGCGGACACCAGGGTGCCGAGGCTGAAGAGGGACATGGCGGCCATGAAGACTGGGCGGGTGTGGAACCGCTGCAGCAGGAACCCGGTGACCGGGATGACCACTGCCATGGTGAGCATGAACGCGGTGGTCAGCCACTGGCCGGCGCTGACGGTGATGCCGAGGTCCACGGTCAGCGACTGCAGTGCCACGCTCATGATGGTCTCGTTGAGGATCACCACGAAGGCGGATACGAGGAGCAGCGAGATGACGAGCTTGTTGCGTTTGGCCTCCGCAGCGTCTTCCCGGCTCCCGGCCGGCTGGCGCTCGATCGGCTGGCGCGCAGCGGAGGGCGGGGCACTATGAGACACAGAAATTCCTTTGACGTGGTGTGGGAGGAGCAGATCCTAATAGCCGCAACGCACGAAAGAAGAGAATCTATTCCGCAGGAGAAAAGGTCGGGGTGCCGCGGTCAGCTGTCAGCGCCAGAGGTTGGCACGTACCCGAGCGCCTTATCCACCCGGTGCGGCAACGGCTTTCCCGCATACCAGGTCAGGAAATTGTCTTCGAACTGGCGGGCCAGATCCTGCAGCCAGGAATCGGCGTCGCTGGCCATGTGAGGGGAGATGAGCACCTGGTCCATCCCCCAGAGCGGGCTGGCCAGAGGGAGGGGCTCGACGGCGAAGGTGTCCAGGACCGCTCCGGCGATGCCGCCGTCGTCGAGCGCCCGCACCAACGCCGCCTCGTCGACGAGGCGGCCGCGCCCCACATTGATCAGAACCGCGGTTGGTGCCATCGCGGCGAGCACCTCGGCGCTGACCATCCCCTCTGTCTGGGCGGTCAGCGGGGCCACGAGGACGAGATAGTCGTAGGCGCCGACCACCGCCGTGAGGTGTGAGCTGCTGTGGACGGTGCCGAAGTCGGGGTCGCCGGTCCGTGCCACTCTGCCGGCGCCGTCGACGTCGGCGCCCGCCGCACTCAGGAGTCGCGCAGTGCACCGGCCAATGCTTCCCGTTCCCACGATCAGGACCCGCGCGCCGGCGATGTTGCGGGTGGTTCGCCGGCCCCAGACCCGGTTGTGCTGTAGGTCGCGGGTGGGGCCGAAGTCCTTGGCGGAAAACAGCATGGCGCCGAGCACGTACTCGGCCATCGGAAGGTCAAACACGCCGTGCGCATTCGTTACTGTGACAGCGGATTCGATCAAACCGGGGAAAAGGAGCTTGTCGACGCCGGCCGCTGCGACGTGCAGCCACGTCAAGGAATCGGCGTGTTTCCAGGCCGGCTCGACCGCGCCGGAGAAGAAGTCCCAGAGGTAAAGCACGTCGGCTCCGCGGAGCGCCATCGGCAGGCCGGCGGCGTCGGTTTCTCGGAGCTCCGCCAGCGCCGCAACCCGCTCCAGTCCGACCACCGGGCGGTCCCCCACGAGCACTGTCACAACGGGCTTGCGGCCGGACCGGTCGAAGAAGTTCATGCTCAGAATCCTCCCACGGCCGGCCGTCGTACAACTGCCCAGCTTTACTTGGTTGGATTCATGGGGTTGCATATGTAGTCAGCGTTCGGGTGCCCGGACGCTCCCATCGGGAGGATACACCGTGACAACGCCGTCAACCGAACAGCCGTCAAACAAACAAGAGGTCGATACCTCGGCTGCACCCGGCATGCTGGAGCCTGCCGAGGATAGACGGGTGCTGATGCGGAAAAGGATCGGCCTGGTGGCCGGCGTCGTCGTCGCCATCATCATGTATCTGACCCTGCCGACCGACCTTGAGCAGCCCGCCAGGGTGACCGCCGCCATCGCCGCCCTGATGGCGCTGTGGTGGATGACCGAGGCCATCCCACTGGCCGCGACAGCGCTGCTGCCCCTGGTCCTCTTCCCGATTCTGAACGTGTCCACCATTGATGAGGTGGCACCGCCCTACGCCAACCCCATCATCTTCCTGTTCATGGGCGGGTTCCTTTTGGCCCTCGCGCTCCAGCGGTGGAACCTGCATCGACGAATTGCGCTCGCGACCGTCCTCCTGGTCGGTACCAAGCCGAGCCAACTCATCGGCGGTTTCATGATCGCCACCGGCTTCCTGAGTATGTGGGTCTCCAACACCGCCACAGCCGTGATGATGCTGCCCATCGGCATCTCGGTTCTCACCCTGGTGGCAACTGTCAGCGACGGCAAACCACCGAAGCGGTTCGGCATCGCGTTGATGCTGGGCATCGCCTACTCGGCGTCGATCGGTTCGCTCGGCACCATTATCGGCACCCCACCCAACGCACTCATGGTCGGCTACCTGGCCGAGACCCACGACATTCAGGTGGGCTTCGGCCAGTGGATGCTGGTCGGCGTGCCAATGTCGGTGGTGTTCATGTTCATTGCCTGGTTCCTCCTTACCCAGGTCTTCTACAAGCCTGAGATCAAGGAGATCCCGGGCGGGCGCCAGCTGATCCGGGATGAGTACAAGAAGCTCGGCTCGATGAACACCGGTGAGAAGCAGGTCGGTGTGATCTTCGTACTCGCAGCGGCTGCCTGGATCAGTGTCCCCTTGCTGTGGCCGGGATCGAACATTGCTGACGCCGTCATCGCCATGGTGGTCGCTGTCCTGCTGTTCGTGATCCCAGCGAATATCAAGAAGGGCGTGCCCCTGCTTGACTGGGCCAGTGCTAGGGCGCTGCCCTGGGACATCCTGCTGTTGTTCGGCGGAGGCCTCGCGCTCTCGGCGCAGTTCACCGCAACCGGTCTGAGCGCCTGGGTTGGCACGCGGGTGGCCGGACTCGATGTGCTGCCGCTGGTCCTGATCATCGCCATCGTGGCTGGCATCGTGCTGCTGCTGACCGAGCTCACCAGTAACACGGCCACCGCGGCTGCGTTCCTGCCGCTGATCGGTGGGGTCGCCGTCGGGCTCGGCGTGGATCCGATGCTGCTGGTGATCCCCGTGGCGATCGCCGCGACCTGCGCGTTCATGCTGCCGGTTGCGACGCCGCCCAACGCCATCGCCTACTCTTCCGGCCATGTCGAGATTGCCCACATGCTCAAGGCCGGCATCTGGTTGAACCTCATTGCGCTGGTGTTGACCACCATCACCACGATGACGCTGGCGGCCTGGGTCTTCGGGCTCG
>NZ_ASZW01000110.1:0-1963 GCF_000468215.1 Arthrobacter sp. CAL618
GCGTGGAGGTCCCCAGTGTTTAAAGCACTTGCTGTCTAGCGGACAGCTTTGTCGCTAGAGGGCGGTAACCCCGGTAGCCTGGGGGCCCTTGGCGCCCTGACCGATTTCGAACTGAACACGCTGGTTCTCGTCGAGGGTCTTGAAGCCACCGGTCTGGATCTCCGAGTAATGTACGAAGACATCGCCGTCGGAGTCATCCGGGGTGATGAAGCCGAAGCCCTTTTCAGCGTTGAACCATTTCACAGTTCCCTGTGCCATTTGTTTCTCCTCCATAATGAAATGTTCTGACCCACACACTGCATGTGAACCCGGAGTCACTTCACGGAAACAACCTATCGGCACCCGAGATACACGGTTCCGTTTCGGATGTCACACGCTCGCAACATTGTCTTGCGAGCATGCTAAAACACGTACACAAAGACTGGAATAAGCATCACATAACGGCTAGTGCTGGTCAACGGACTTTCAACCATTGTTCGGTAAATTTATTGTCTCGAACCGAGCAGAAGTATTCGTCCGATCGTCTAGAGCGGAGCCAGCCAGACGCCTTCGCGAAGCACCGCCAGCAGGTGCAGGTCGGGGGAGACCACCACTGCGTCCGCCCGCAGCCCGAGGCGAAGACTGCCGAGCTCATCGGCAAGACCGAGCACATTGGCCGGTACGACCGTCGCCGACGTAATGGCGTCGAGGAGCGGTACCCCGGCGGCGACGGTCCGGCGCACCACATCGAGGAGCACTGCGGTGCCACCAGCGAGGGATCCGGTGCGGTCAAGGGTGGCAACCCCGTCGGTGACGGTGACCGCCGACGATCCGAGGTGATACGCGCCGTCGGGGAGCCCGGTGGCCGCCATGGAGTCGGTGACCAAAGTGATGTTTTCGGCGCCAACCAGTTCGAAGACGGTGAGCACGGTCTGAGGGTCGAGGTGGGCGTTGTCGGCGATCAGCTCGACGACGGCGTTGCCCGCCTTCGCGATCCTCAGGCAGGCGGCAACCGGCCCGGGGGAGCGGTGATGCAGGGGCGGCATTCCGTTGAAAAGATGGGTGACGGTGGGGCGTCCGGTGTACCCGTCGAATCCGGTGGAGTCCATCTCCTCCCATGCCAGTGCGAGGGAAGCGGCTGCGGTTGAGGTATCGCAGTCGGTGTGCCCGAGCGAGGGGGTGATGCCGTGGGTGGTCAGCTCATCGATCAGGGCGTCCGCGCCGGGAAGCTCCGGTGCATAGGTCATCGTCTTCATCCGCCCCTGAGCCGCATCGATCAGCGCCGCCACATACTCCGGGGTGGGGGCGACAATGTGGTCGGGGTTCTGGGCGCCGCAGCGAACCGTGGAGACGAACGGGCCTTCGGCGTGGATACCGGCAATCAAACCCTCTTCCGCCAGCTCCGCAAGAACTGAGAGTGCCCTCAACAGGTCGGCGGGGGGCGCCGTCATCGTGCTGGCGAGGGATGTTGTGGTTCCGCTCCGTTGCAGGAAGTCAATCGCCATCCGGGCCTGGGTTGCATCGCCGCTGGTGAAGTCTCCACCGTTGGCGCCATGGCAGTGGGTATCGACGAGGCCGGGGAGAACGAGGCTTCCTGGTGGGAACGTCCGCTCGGGCTCAGTGTCGCCGCCGCGGAACCCAGCCGCTGGTCCGGCGTAAGCGATGCGGTCGCCGTCGTAGGCGAGGACACCGTCATCAATGATGCCCGACTCAGTGGCGATGCGTCCGCGGAGGTAGTTCACGGGTGAAGTTCCTGAATTTTCGCTGCTGGCCATACCCCGATTCTATGTGCAGCGGACCCATATGGCCTGGGCGCAGCAGGGTCGGGGAATAGGGGGCTGGACTTCCCTGTTCCATCAGCCATGAAAGCAATCGTCTACTCCAGCACTGGAGCATCCTCAGTTCTCTCCCTCGCTGACCGTGAGGTCTCCGCCCCCGGTCCCGGCGAGGTACGGGTTCGGGTTGTTGCCTCCGGCGTCAACCC
>NZ_ASZW01000110.1:1968-6121 GCF_000468215.1 Arthrobacter sp. CAL618
TGGAAGGCCCGCGCCGCGGGTGATCCCGCCTTCCCCGAGGTGGTTCCGAACCAGGACGGCGCCGGCCTTGTCGACGCCGTCGGCGAGGGAGTCACCGCTCTGAAGGCCGGCGACCGGGTGTGGATCTACCTTGCTGCCCACGGCCGTCCGACCGGAACCGCCCAGGAATTCGCCGTGCTCCCGGCAGACCGTGTTGTTCAGCTTCCTGAAGGCGTCAGCTTCGAGGTTGCCGCCAGCCTGGGCGTTCCGGCGATGACGGCTCACCGTGCACTGACAGTTCATGAGAACGGTCCGGCCCGGCTTGCACCGGAGGCCCTGGCTGGCCGGATCGTCCTTGTCCAGGGAGGTGCCGGGGCTGTTGGTCACGCAGCGATTCAACTTGCGGTCTGGGCTGGTGCAACGGTCATTGCGACGGTCAGCAGCGAAGCGAAAGCCGGGCTGGCCCGCGCCGCCGGGGCCCAGCACGTGGTGCGTTACCCGGATGACTCGATTGCCGACCGTATCCTCGACATCGCTCCCGACGGCGTCGATCACGTGGTCGAGGTTGCTCCCGGTCAGAACGCCCTGCTTGACGTCGAGGTCATCGCCAACCACGGCAGCATCGCCTACTACGCGAATAACAACGGGGATAGTTTCACGGCTCCGATCGTCCCGAGCTTCGCGAAAAACGTTCGGTGGCAGGGGTTGCTCCTCTACACGGTGGGAACCGAGGCGCTCCTCGCAGCCGCCGAGGATATCACCGTTGCCCTCCGCGCGGGCGCGCTGCCCGTTGGAGAGCCCGCAGGGCTTCCCATCACCTGGTTCACCCTTGAGGACACGGCCGCCGCCCACGACGCCGTCGAGAATGGTGTCACCGGCAAGGTGCTGATCCGCGTGGCCGAGGCCTAGAAGAGGCGCGACTCGACGTCGTCGACGCCACGCATCATGTCGTAGTCGAGTACCAGGCAGTCGATACCCCGGTCCAGTGCGAGGACCCGGGCCTGCGGCTTGATCTGTTGGGCAGCGAAGATCCCTCGGACCGGTGCCATCAGGGGGTCCCGGTTGAGGAGCTCAAGGTAGCGGGTCAGTTGCTCGACGCCGTCAATGTCGCCGCGGCGCTTGAGCTCGATGGCTACTGTGGCACCGGCAGCATCACGGGCCAGGATGTCGACCGGTCCGATGGCGGTCATGTACTCCCTGCGGATCAGGGTGAAACCAGTTCCGGCCAGGTGGATCTGTTCGGCGAGGAGCCGTTGGAGGTCCGCTTCGACTCCGTCCTTGACCAGCCCGGGGTCAACACCCAGATCATGGGAGGACTCATGGATCAGTTCGTGGATGTTAATGACCAGCCGGTCATCGCTCTTGGCATGCTGAACGTTCCACACCTCGGTGACGCCCAGTTCAGTGTCGGCCTCCTCGGGAGTGGAGATCCGCAGCGAGGCTGGCGGGCTCATCCAGTTGAGCGGCTTATAGGAACCACCATCGGAATGCACCAACACCGACCCATCGGCCTTCACCATCAGCAGCCGGGTGGCGAGGGGCAAATGGGCGCGGAGGCGCCCGATGTAATCGACTGAGCACTGGGCTATGACTAAACGCACGAAAGCCTTCCAGGGAACTTGTGTGGTGGGGAGTACCTAAATCGTCCCACAGGACGCGGCTGGACCCTGCCCCACCGGACGCCGGTTGTGCCCGAGTCGGCGATTCGTCAGGCAGACTTGACCTATGCCCCGCTCCAACCGCCCTCGCCGTCCCGGGAAGCCGTCAGCGCAGCCCGGGAGGAAGGCAGAGCCGGTGCCGGAAATCGACCTGGAGCGTGCGCGGGCGGGGATACCGACCCGGGAAAGCGCTCCCGACGGCGAATGGTCCGTCCGGCGGATCACCGAGCGCAACGCGGCCAAGGACTATGTCTGTCCCGGGTGCCACCGGGTGATCCCGCCCGGTCTTGCGCACCTGGTGGTCTGGCAGGAGGACTCCCTGTTTGGTGCAGCGGCCGGGCTCGCTGGCCGGAGGCACTGGCACGTCAACTGCTGGCGAACCCGCAGCTACCGGTACTGAACCGCCCACTGCAGTTCCCCTAGACTGAAACGATGACTTCCACCGTAACCAGTTATGAGTTCACCGAGTCCGACGGACCCATGGATATCAGGGCGTCAACGGTCCTCCCGGCGCGGCGCACCGAGATCGAACTGCGCACCACCGACGGACTACGCCTGGTGGGCGAATTCGCTGAGCCAGCGGACAGGCCGGCCCGTGCCACTTTGGTGATGATGCATCCGCTGCCGACTGCAGGTGGATTCATGGACTCCCACGTTTTCCGCAAGGCCTCCTTCAGGCTTCCGGCACTCGCCGACATTGCGGTGCTGCGGTTCAACACCCGTGGCACGTGCTCGCCGCGGGGCTGCAGCGAAGGCGAGTTCGATGGTGGGGTTGCCGAGCGCGCCGACATTGAGGCCGCCGTCGCCTGGGCGGCCGAGCATAGCCCAGGCAACATCTGGCTGGTGGGCTGGTCCTTTGGCACCGAGCTGTGCCTGAAGTACGGCGCCCTTGATCCGATCGCCCCGCTGATCCAGGGGGCGGTGCTGTTGTCGCCCCCACTGCATCGTGCTGGGGAAGAAGATCTTGAGGCATGGGCCGCGTCCGGCCTGCCGCTCAAGGTGCTGGTCCCCGAGCACGACGATTACCTGCAGCCAGCGGCAGCGACCGAGCGGTTCGCCCGGATCCCCCAGGCCGAGGTGATCGGCGTCGACGGCGCCAAGCACCTGTGGGTGGGGGAGAAGTACGCCGCCCGGGTCCTGGATGAAATCACCGACACCGTGCTGCCCGGGGCATCGCAGTCACTGCCCACTACCTGGACCGGAGCCGCAGCCACAGCGTCCTGACACAGCGTCCTGACTGTCCTGGCTTACTGACTGTCCTGGCGGGCGATAAAGACTTCCTTGAGCAGCAGCATCACCGCTGCGGCTGTCGGAATGGCAATCAGCGCGCCCAGCACACCCAGGAGGCTTCCGCCGGCAATAACGGCGATGACTGCAACCGAACCGGGTACCGCCACGGCGCGCTGCATGATCCGCGGCGAGATGAAGTATGCCTCGACCTGCAGGTAGGCGAGGTACAGGACCGCGAAGAGCAGCGCCGTCTGCCAGCCTGCAGTCATCGCGACCGCCGTCACGATCACTGCCGCAATCAGGGCGCCCACCAGGGGGATGAAGGCCAGCAGCGCGACGACGAAGGCCAGGAGGACCGAAAAGGGCACCTGCGCGATCGTCATGAAAACGAAGGCGAAGGTCGCGTTGAGGATGGCCACACAGGCCTGCCCAATCACGTAGTTGCCGACGCTGCTGGTGATCTCCTCCGCCAGCGACTCCACCCGGGGGCGGCGTGAGCGCGGCGCCAACCGGTACGCCCACTTCTTCATTGCGGGCAGCGAGGACAGGAAATAGAGGGTCAGGACCAGGACAATGAGGGTACCGAACAGGCTGTTGATAATGACGGTGCCAACGCCCAGCACACCGCCGAAGATGCCGCCTACAGCATCCGAGTCGTTGAAGAAGTTGTTGACTTCCTCGGTGACACGTTCCCGGACCTGGAACTGTTCATCGACAGTCTGGAAGAACTCGGAGTTGAGGAAATCATCAACGAAACCGGGCGCCCGATCCACAAACTGGCTGGTCTGGTTCACGATGGTGGGAATCAGGGTGGCGAAGAAGGCCGCGATGATGCCGGCAAGCAGCAACAGCGCCACCGCAATCCCTGCCGGGCGGGGCACCTTCTTCTTTTCCAGCCACCGGACAATGGGGTCGAGCCCCAGTGCAATGAACATTGCCGCGCCAATCCACAGCAGCAGTTGGCCCACGTTGGTGATCATGAAGTAGGCGAGCAGAGCCAGCCCCACGCCCACCGTCCCCATGAAACCGAAGTGAATCGGGTGATGACGCATGGACTGGGGCTGGGCGTTTCCGAACTTCAGCCGGTCGTCACCGAGTGAGACGTCGTCGTCGGTAGGCACCGGCGCGGGGATCCGCTCGGGCGGGAACTCGAACCGAAGCCGCGGCTGGGCGCCAGGAATAGGCCGGCGGAGCCCGCGAAAAATTGCCCTGATCATGCTGCGGTGAGATGGGCTGGCAGCGGAAGCCGCTGGTGCACCGCCCCGCCCGTCAACTGAGGCGGCGGG
>NZ_ASZW01000110.1:6131-15225 GCF_000468215.1 Arthrobacter sp. CAL618
GCTCGCCCGCCGGAACATCCTGATGATCACTCACGCTTCATTCTGCTTTCCCAGTAGTGCATGCGGCGGGCAATAAGGTTCAAAACCGCTAAAGCAAGGTTAGCGAAACACTAACAGCCTACTGTCGGCTTACCGTGTCGGGCCGGGGACCCGACGTCGTGCGCCAGGTCTGCGCGCATGCCGAGAGTGACCACCCCCATAAAAATCCCGCCGCGGGGCCGAAGTTCGTTACGATGGGACGTTAGATCAAGGTATTGCACAAGACATCGCGTCGTCGGACCTCCGTCGGCGCCTGACGCGCGGCCGTGCTGCGCACGAGCAACGATAGGTATCTGAGTGCGTTTGAAGATTGCAGTCCCCGCTTTGGTGATCGGTGCGCTGCTGATGCTCCTGGGCATCGGCCAGCTCACGTTCTGGTCCCCGCCGGAAACCGTGACGGCCTCCGTCCCCGCGGGGTCCGAAGCCGGCCCGGTCACCGTGATCGATGCCGGGGCGAAGGCTCCAGACGCAGACGACGTCGACATTACGGTGCGCAGCGAAGGTACCTTCACGCTCGCCGTCGGACGTGCCGGGGATGTCGACGCCTGGGTGGGCGACGCCGCGCACCTGCGGGTGACCGCCATTGCCGAGGAGGGCCTGGAAACCACGTTCACCGAGGGTGAAGAGACGGTCCCGAACCCCAGCGGCTCCGACCTCTGGACCAGCGAGGAAACCGCCGATGGCAGTGTGACCTACCGCTGGCTCGATCCAGCCGAGGGCGATTGGTCAATCCTCCTGGCAGCCGACGGTGAGAACCCGGCACCCACCGACATCTCGGTCACCTGGCCCAACGAGGCGACCACCGGCTGGGCGGTGCCCCTGATTGTGATCGGCGCGCTTGCCATCGTGCTGGGGATTGCCCTCTTCTTTGTCACACCAAAGCGCAACCGGCCCGCTGCCGAGGGCTCGCGAGCCCACCAGCGCCGCATGGAAACCCGGAAGAAGCCGAAGCGGGCAGGCGGAGCATCCTTCGGGGTGGCCGTCGTCGTTGCAGGGCTGACCGTCTCGGGCGCCGGGCTGGCTCACGCCAGCACCTCCGATCCAAGTTCAGTCCCGAGCCCGGATCCAAGTTCGGACCCGAGCTCTACCGCGTCAGCGACTTCCGAAGCGGCCGACGAACCGGCCCCACCCGTACTGCTGGAAAGCCAGCTGGAACGAATTCTGGCCTCGGTGGCGACTGTCGTTGCGGAAGGTGACGCGGCATCCGATGCGGAGCTGCTTGAGCCGCGGGTCGCCGAGGCGGCCCTGGCGCTCCGGACCGCCAACTATGACGTCCGGTCCCAGGCCAGTGACGTCCCGGAGCCCACTCCGGTGGCTGCCGAGCCCGTCCTGACCACAATGGTTTCATCGGAGACCAGCTGGCCCCGGACCGTCGTCGCCCTGACCCAGTCCGACGAGAACCCGGTGCCGCACGCACTGGTCCTGGTCCAGGCCGACCCCCGGTCGAACTACCAGCTCAGCGCCGCAATCCAGATGCTGCCCGGCACCACCTTCCCGGCCTCCGACGGTGCCGCAGGGGTAGCCGAGGTACCGGTCGACGTCGCAGGTGAGCTTGCGTTAGCCCCCCAGGACGCGATGGACGCGATCGCCGACTTCCTGTCGGAGCCCGACGGCGACAACGCCGAAACCTTCGAGGCTAATTCCTTTGCGGATGCCATCACCTCGTTCCAGGCCGACGTCGTCGCCGATCCGGGTAACGACTCTGCCGACATTACCTTCGTGCATGAGTCCGAGCAGGACTTCACGCACGCCCTGTCCACCAGCGACGGCGGCGCGATGGTCTTCGGCTACCTGAACCACACCTACTCCAGCGTCCCGCGCGGCGCCGGTGATTCGATCGACCTCGACGGCACCGTTTACGAGTCGCTGACCGGCGAAACCTCAACCGACGAGGGCATCGACGTGCGGTATGGCGAAGCGGTAATGATGTATGTACCGCCTGCCGGCAGCGATGAGCGCATCCGGGTCATCGGTGCCGCCCAGCAGTTGCTCTCCGCCGAACTTCGGTAACTTCCACCAGAGACCACCCTTGAAAGGCGGAACCATGAGTATTCCAACCAACCGCGGGCCCCTCCCGCCGTCGTCAATGAACCTGCACGGAGCCGTGGATCTGTCGGCTTTGAAGGCACGGGCCGACGCCGCACGGACCGCCCAGCAGGGCGGGGCCCCCGCCCCCGCAGCACCCCCGGCGGATTCGGCACCCGGAGCCGCCAGCGCAGGGGCAGGCAGCCCCTACGTCGTTGAGGTCACCGAGCAGAGCTTCCCTCAGCTGGTTCAGCTGTCATCGCAGGTTCCGGTAATCGTGGACCTGAGGGCTTCCTGGAGCGAAGAATCGTCCCGCGTCACAGCGGTGCTGGAAGCGGTGACGGTCGAACATGACGGTCGGCTGCTGCTGGCCAAGGTCGACGTCGAGACGCAACCCCAGATAGCCCAGGCCTTCCAGGCACAGACGGTGCCCACCGTGGTGGCGGTCCTGAAGGGTCAGCCGGTGCCGCTGTTCGAGGGCGCGCTTCCCGAAGCCCAAATCCGGTCCTTCATTGACGAATTGCTGAAAGTGGCGGGCTCGAACGGCGTCTCAGGGTCGCTGCGGGAAGGTGCCGACGGCGAGGAGGCCGCTCCCGAAGAGCCGCCGCTGCCGCCCCTGCATCAGGCCGCCTTCGAGGCCATCGAGGCCGGTGACTACCCCGCTGCTGCCGCCGCCTACCGGCAGGCCCTGGCAGAGCAACCAGCAGACGCCGAGGCGAAAGCTGGGCTGGCCCAGGTGGAACTGATGCAGCGGCTCAAGGATATCGACGCCGAGACGATCCGGCAGCGCGGAGCCGACGAGCCCGACTCGGTAGAGAGCCAGCTCGCCGTCGCGGACCTGGACATTTCGGGAGGCCACGTCGAGGACGCGTTCGCCAGGATCGTCTCGTTCATTGGACGGACCGCGGGGGAACCCCGCGAAGTTGCCCGGGTGCGATTGATTGACCTGTTCGACGTCGTCGGGATCAGCGACCCGCGCGTCACCAAGGCGCGGGGAGCACTGGCACGCGCCCTGTTCTAGATTTTCATCCGCCGGACGGAGTCTGTGGGCGGTAATTCGTCCCTTTGGATGACGATGGGTCTCTCTTGACGTTGCTAGCGTGGAGGGATGAGCACACCATCTATGCCTTTGTCCCCGGGCCCTGCCGGCGGTTCCGCTTTTCCGGAGAGCCCGGCGCTGGTGATCCGGGGACTCGCCAAACGTTTTGGCGAAAAGATCGCCGTGAACGGCGTCGACCTGGATGTCCCCACCGGTTCGTTTTACGGACTGGTGGGCCCGAACGGCGCTGGCAAGACCACGACGCTGTCGATGGCCACGGGTTTGTTGCGCCCGGACCACGGCCAGGTGTGGGTGCATGGCGTGGACGTGTGGGCTCGGCCGCTCGAGGCGAAGAAGCTGATGGGGATTCTCCCCGACGGGGTGCGGCTGTTCGACCGGTTGACCGGGGAACAGTTGGTGACCTACGCGGGCCTGCTGCGCGGTATGGACCGCGACACGGTGGCGGAGCGGGTCGCGGACCTGCTCCGTGCGCTCGACCTGACTGACGACGCCGGCACCCTGGTGGTCGATTACTCGGCCGGCATGACCAAAAAGATCGCCCTGGCCTCGGCGCTGATCCACGCGCCGTCCCTGCTGGTCCTCGATGAGCCGTTCGAATCGGTGGACCCGGTATCGGCAGCCAACATCCGCGACATCCTGAACAGCTATGTCAGCTCCGGCGGTTCAGTCATCGTCTCCAGCCACGTCATGGACCTGGTCCAGCGGATGTGCGACCACGTTGCGGTGATCGCTGCCGGCACAGTCCTGGCCGCCGGCACCGTCGATGAGGTGCGCGGGGACTCCAGCCTCGAGGACCGGTTCGTGGAACTGGTGGGCGGACGCAACACCGCGGAGGGACTCACATGGTTGCGCACCTCCTAAGGCTCAAACTCACCCTCCTGCGGAACTCCCTCAAACGCAGCACCTGGGCACTTATCGGCGTGATCCTGGGCGGCCTGTACGGTCTGGGAATGCTGGGCCTGCTGATCCTGGCGCTGTTTGCCTTTGGTACCGCTGAACCGGAGATTATTCGCAACGTAGTGGTGATTGCCGGGTCAGCAGTCGTCCTCGGCTGGATTGTGGTGCCGATGGTCTCTTCGGGCATCGATATGACCCTCGACCCGGCGCGGTTCGTTACCTTCGCCGTGCCGATGCCGCAACTGATCGCCGGGCTCGCGCTGGGCGCGGTCATCGGCATCCCGGGGATCATCACCTTACTTGCCGCGCTCGGTCAGGTTGGTACCTGGCGGCTCTACCCTGCCGCAGCAGTGGTGGCGGTGGTGTGCGCTATTCTGGCCACCCTGTTGTGTGTCGTGGCCTCACGGTTGGCGGCCACGGCAGTCATGTCGCTGACCTCGTCGCGCACGTTCAAGGATGTCAGCTCCATGGTGGTGCTGGTGCCGATCATCCTGCTGGGGCCCATCATCGCCGGGATAGCGGCCGGGTTTGAACAGTCGGTCGGATTTGCCGGCGAGCTGGCGGCCATCCTGGGGTGGACGCCGCTGGGTGTCTTCTGGGCGGTTCCGGCGGACGTGGCCGACGGCGCCTACCTCACCGCCGCGCTGCGGTTCGCCTTCGGCGTCGCTACCCTCGCCCTGCTGGCCTGGCTCTGGCAGCTCAGCCTGGCCCGGGCGTTGGTGACGCCTGCCCACAACGCGGTGACCCGAAAAGCGGCAGGCAACCTGGGCTTCTTCAGCCGGTTTCCGGCGACTCCCACCGGGGCAGTTGCCGCCCGCGCCTTGACCTACTGGGCGCGGGATCCCCGTTACCTCGGGTCCATCGTGATTGTCCCGCTGGTCCCGCTTCTCATGCTGTTTTTCGCCTACCAGTCCGGGGACTTCACGATGCTGAATTTCGTGGGCCCGATCATCGCGTTCCTCCTCGCCTGGTCCATTTCGGCCGACATTTCCTATGACAACACGGCGTTCTGGCTGCACCTTTCCACCGGGGTGAGCGGGTGGGCAGACCGGGCGGGCCGCGCCTTGGCGGTAGCTGTGATCGCTGCCCCCGCGGTGCTGGTCTTCACCGTGGGTCCGCTGTGGATTTCCGGCAGCCTTGAGCAGTTGCCGGTGATGCTGGGCCTGTCGGTGGGTGTCCTGCTGACCGGGATCGGGTTCTCCAGCGTGGTCTCCGCCCGGTACACCTACAACGTGCCGCTCCCGGGCGAGAGCCCGCTGAAAACACCGCCGGGAACCGGATTCTCCATGTTCGCAGTCCAGATTATTGGCTGGCTGGTCCTCACCGCGCTGGTGCTGCCGGAACTCGGACTCGCCATCGCCTACTTTGTCACCGGCAACAGCGTCTTCGGTTGGCTTACGCTGGTAGTTGGTTGCGTCCTGGGTGCCGCGCTGCTGATGGGCGGCGTGAAGCTGGGCGGACAGTGGTACGACCGGAGGGCCCCCGAACTGCTGCAGGCAGTGGCCGTCAACAAATAGCTCAGACGATAGGACAGCTGATGGAAGTAGTAATCCTCCCTGATCAAGCGGCCATTGCAGCTGTGGCAGCCGACGCGATCGAGGACCTGGTCCGACGCAAGCCGAACGCGGTGCTGGGCCTCGCCACTGGTTCCTCCCCGCTCGGGGTGTATGACGAGCTCGCACGCCGGCACCACACTGGTTCGTTGAGCTTCGCCGACGTCCACGGCTTCGCCCTGGACGAATATGTGGGGCTACCTGTTGGCCACCCGGAGTCCTACCGGGAGGTGATTCGGCGGGAGTTCACGAACCGGATCGACATTCACCCGGACAACGTCCATGGCCCCGACGGTGCCGCAGACGACATTCCCGCCGCGTGCGCCGCCTTTGAGCAGGCTATCCGGGAGGCCGGGGGAGTCGATCTTCAACTACTCGGGGTAGGTACGGACGGGCATATCGGCTTCAACGAACCGGGCAGTTCCCTGGCATCACGGACGCGGATCAAGAGCCTGATCGATCAGACCCGCAAGGACAACGCCCGCTTCTTCGACAGCATTGACGAGGTGCCGCACCACGTGGTGACCCAGGGGTTGGGCACCATCATGGACGCGCGCCACGTGGTGCTGATCGCCACCGGGGCGCAGAAAGCCCGGGCGGTCCACGACTTCGTGGAGGGGCCGGTAGCCGCCATCTGCGCGGCATCCGTTCTGCAAATGCATCCCCACACCACCGTTCTCATCGATGAGGCCGCCGCTTCTGGGTTGAAACTAGCGGATTACTATCGCCATACTTACGCGAACAAGCCTGCCTGGCAGGGAATCTAGCCGACCCCGCGACAGGCTGGACGACCTGAGCAACGATAGGATGGAAACCATGAGTACGCCTGCAGATCCCTATGACAATGACCCCCGCAGCGACCCGCGGAGCGACCCCCAACGCTCAGGGTCCACCGCGACGCTGGAGCGCGAAGAGCTCCGCGAGGAACTGGAACCCGGCGACCGCGAACGCCTTGCGCACTACGTGCGCAAGGAAAAGATCATGGAGTCCGCGCTGTCCGGGGACCCGGTGATCGCGCTGTGCGGCAAGGTCTGGACACCGGGCCGTGACCCCCAGAAGTTTCCGGTCTGCCCCGAGTGCAAAGACATTTACAACGGAATGCGTCCGGGCAAGGACGACAAGGACAAATAGGTGCCGGCGCAGTCGAGCTAGGTGTCGGCGCGGCACCGCCGCTTCGTCGCGGGCTGACCAAGTCGTCGGTTGACTAAGGATTCATGACAGATCGCCCCGCCCCGAACACGGCAGAGCCCGCTACCGGGCAGCCAGCCAGCCTGCGCCCCCTGACCATCGGGATCATTTCCATCATCACCTGCGCCGCTTTCGAGGCGATGGCGGTCACCACTGCCATGCCTGCGGTGGTCGAGGAACTCGGTGGGGTGTCCGGCTACGGGCTGGCCTTCTCGATGTATCTGACAGCGTCGTTGCTGGGCACCGTCATTGCCGGTACCTGGTGCGACAGGGTAGGTCCCCGCCCCGCGCTCGCCGTCGGCCTGACGCTGATGATCGCGGGTCTGCTGGTCTCAGGTGCCGCGGGCGAATTCTGGCTGGTTACTGCGGGCCGGGCAGTGTCGGGGCTGGGGGGCGGTTTCATGGTGGTGGCCGTCTACGTCATCATCGGAGGAGCCTACCCCCAGCATCGCCAGCCCGTGATCTTCGGGTGGTTATCCGCGGCCTGGGTGCTGCCGTCCCTGATCGGACCCGCCGTGGCTGGCTACCTGGCGGAGGAGTTCACCTGGCGCTGGGTGTTCCTGGGGGTCGTGCCGATTGTCCTGGCAGCGTTTGTCATGGTCTGGCCGAAAACCGCGTCACTGACAACCCCCGAGCCAGGTGCCGGTAACCGCGGTGACGGACGACGGCGGTCCCTGACCGGGATGGCCCTTGCCGGCGGCGTGCTGGCCGCCCAATTCGCCATCAACCGGCTCGCAGCGCAGGGCCTGGGGGACAGCGCCGGGTCAATAGTGCTCCTGCTCCTCGCCGCCGGGGGCGTCGCCGTCGCAGCGCTGACCTTCCCCCGCCTGCTGCCGAAGGGGACAGTGCGGCTCGCCCGAGGGTTGCCGAGCATCATCGCCACCCGCGGCCTGGTCACCGCCGCGTTCTTCGGCGCCGAGGCGTTCCTTCCCCTGATGCTGGTGACCTCGCGTGGCATGAATGAGGCGACCGCCGGCCTCACCCTGAGCGCCGGCGCCCTGGGGTGGAGTGCGGGGGCCTTTGTGCAGGCTCGTGTCACCTTCCGCCGACAGTGGCTGCTGGTCCTTGGGGCGTCGATCCTGTCGACCAGCGTCGGCGGACTGGCACTGGTCTCGGTTCCGACGGTGCCCTTCTGGGTTCTGGTGGTGGTGTGGACCCTTGCCGGTTTTGCCATGGGAATGACCCTGTCGAGCACCTCGGTGCTGGTCCTGAAGCTCTCACCGGCAGAGGAGCGGGGGAAAAACTCCTCCTCGCTGCAACTCAGCGACCAGATGGGTGGGGTGGTCGGAAGCACCATCGCGGGAGGGCTTTTCGCCCTGTTACGTGACCCGTCGAACCCGGGACAGGTGGGCGTGTTTGTTGCGATCTGGCTGGCTCTGTGCCTCTTCGCGGTTGCCGGTATAGTTGCCGGTTCGAGGGCGGTGCTGGGATCCTCCGATGAGCCGGCTAGTCCCCACCCAGACACAGACAGGCATGGAAAGGTCTCTTCTTAAGCGTGAGTAATAACATGCTCTTCGGCGTTGCCCCTGCCACAGGTGCATCGCTGCCACCGGCCTACCCGGAACGCGCGGCGTGGGGTACGGCGCCGAAACTCCGGCAGTGGCAGGAGCAGGCGCTCGCCAAGTACTTTGCCACCGGCCCGCAGGATTTCCTCGCCGTGGCCACCCCGGGCGCGGGTAAAACCACTTTCGCGCTGCGGGTTGCCACCGAGCTCGTGGAACGCGGCACCATCAACCGGATCACTATCGTCGCGCCGACTGACCACCTGAAGCGGCAGTGGGCTGACGCCGCGGCGCGGATTGGCCTGGCGATCGACCCCAACTTCCGGAACGCTGACGGCCGTCACGGTCAGGGTTTTATCGGCGTGGCAGTGACCTACGCCCAGGTGGCCAGCAAGCCGATGCTGCACCGTGCCAAGACCGAAGCCGCCAGGACCCTCGTCATCCTGGATGAGATTCATCACGGTGGCGATGCCCTGTCCTGGGGTGACGGTATTCGTGAAGCCTTCGAACCGGCGACCAGGCGGCTGGCGCTCACCGGGACGCCGTTCCGTTCGGACACGGCGGCGATTCCTTTCGTCGAGTACGCGGCCGACGCCGACGGTATTCGACGCTCCAAGTCCGACTACACCTACGGCTACGGCGAGGCCCTGCGGGACCACGTGGTGCGGCCTGTCATTTTCATGGCCTACTCGGGCCAGATGCGGTGGCGCACCAGCGCCGGCGAGGAGATGGCGGCTTCGCTCGGCGAAGCGTCAGTCACCAAGGACATCACCGCTCATGCCTGGCGGACGGCGCTGAACCCCACCGGCGAGTGGATCCCGGCGGTCCTC
>NZ_ASZW01000110.1:15234-15952 GCF_000468215.1 Arthrobacter sp. CAL618
GGCCGACAAGCGGCTCTCCGAGGTGCGGCGGACGGTATCCGACGCCGGCGGCATGGTGATCGCCACCGACCACGACGACGCCCGGGCCTATGCTGGCCTGCTCAAGAAGATCACCGGCGAATCACCGGTAGTGATTCTCTCGGATGATGCGAAGGCGTCGGAGAAGATCGAGGAGTACTCGGCTGGCGAGCAGCGCTGGATGGTAGCGGTCCGGATGGTCTCCGAAGGCGTTGACGTACCGAGGCTCGCCGTCGGGGTCTACGCAACCTCGACAGCGACGCCGCTGTTCTTCGCCCAGGCGGTGGGACGCTTTGTGCGTGCCCGACGCCGGGGAGAGACCGCTTCGGTCTTCCTGCCATCGGTGCCGAACCTGATGATCCTCGCCAACCAGCTGGAACTTGAGCGTGACCATGCCCTGGACCGTCCGGCGACTGACGAGGACGGGTTCGCCCCCGAGGAAGCGTTGATGGAGGAGGCGAACCGTGCCGAGAAAGCCTCCGACGAACTGACCAAGCAGAAGTTTGAGGCGCTTGAATCCCAGGCGTCCTTTGACCGGGTTCTTTTCGACGGCGGTGAGTTCGGTACCGGCGGCGAAATGGGCAGCGAGGATGAACAGGATTTCCTCGGCATTCCGGGGCTGCTCGACGCTGACCAGGTGGGAGTTCTGCTGCGCCAACGCCAGCAGGAACAACAGACCCGCCGGGGACGCAAGGGCGTC
>NZ_ASZW01000111.1:0-1708 GCF_000468215.1 Arthrobacter sp. CAL618
CGCTGGTCGTTGACCACCGGCTACTCACAGAACTACGGGGTGAGCTCGCCAAGAACGTATCAGCCTGGTCGGCACGCTCCGGCATGCCCCACGGTGTGGTGCACACCGAGCTGAGGAAGGCCTGCGGCGGTCCGGCCGTGGCACAGGCCAACGAGGATCAGCTCCAGCGGCGGCTGAAGAAGTTGCAGGACTGGTTCATCGGCCGGAAATAGCCGCCCGGTGCACTACCGCGAAGGGTGAGGGACCTGGGCGCGCGGCAGCGAAGGCCAGGTCCTACTCGACCAGTTCGACGCCGGCTTCTTCGAGTTCCTCGAGGGTGGTCTCGACGCCGTCGGGGTGGACCCCGCGGGTGTAGCGGACCAGGACCGAGGTGGTGTAGCCGGCCGCTACAGCGTCCAGGGCGGTTGCCTTGACGCAGAAGTCGGTGGCAAGGCCAACCAGTGCCACCTCATCGACCTCCCGCTCACGGAGCCAGTCATCGAGTGTCACCGGGTCTTCTGTCGACCCCTCAGCCAGGGCGCCGAGCTTCTGCTCGCCGGTGGGAACCTCGTCTTCGGGGGCGAGGACGCCTTCAAAGCCCGAGTACGCCGCCTCGAACTGGCCTTTCCGGAAGACTGCTTCGACATTCTCGGTATCCAGGTCCGGGTGGAACCGTGATCCCTTGCTGTCGGCGACGCAGTGGACCGGCCAGGAGTGGAGGAAGTCAGGGGTCTGTGAAAAGTGGGCTCCAGGGTCGATGTGCCAGTCCTGGGTGGCGACGATGTGATCGAACGCCCCGCCCTGCTCGTCGATGAAGTCGCTGAGCAGGGAGGCGAGGTCGGCGCCGCCGTCGACGGCTAGCGACCCACCTTCACAGAAATCGTTCTGGACGTCGACAATGATCAGGGCGCGGGTCATGGTTCCTCCTCGTATTCGGTGGGGATGGCGGGTTCTCCGCGCTGCAGTCGCATGACCGAGCCCGGCAGTTCGGTCATGGACGACCGGTGGTGTTCGACGGCGCGGCGCACCGCATCGGCCCCGGTCCAGCCGGGCAGGATGTCGCCGTCGCTGACAAATTGCTGCAGCAGCGGCCGGTCGTTTCCGTCGTCGTGAGGCGAGCGGCCAATTCCCACCACCTCGGTTGTGGCGATGCCCGCGTCGTTGAGGCGGCGGAGTGCGTATTTGCGCCCGCCGCGCGAGGCCTTGTTCAGTGCTGACTTCGCTACTGAAACGAATTCGCCGTCGTCATCGGTCCGGCTCACCAGTTTGTAGACCAGGCCCGCGGTCGGGGCGCCCGAACCGGTGACCAGTGAGGTGCCGACGCCGTAGGAATCCACGGGAGCGGAGGCGAGGGAGCCAATCGCAAACTCGTCGAGATCCGAGGTGACCACAATCCGGGTGTTGTGGTTGCCCAGGTCATCGAGCAGCTGACGGACCCAGCGGGCCTGGGCCACGAGGTCGCCCGAATCCAGCCGCACCGCACCCAGCTCCGGTCCAGCCACCTCGACGGCGGTCCGGACGCCGCGTTCGACGTCGTACGTGTCCACCAGCAGCGATGTTCCGGCGCCCAGCGTGGCGACCTGGGCGGCGAAGGCATCCCGCTCCGTGTCGTGCAGCAGGGTGAAGGAGTGGGCTGCGGTGCCTACGGTCTTCACGCCGTACCTCCGACCGGCCTCTAGGTTGGAGGTGCTGGCGAAACCCCCAATGATCGCGGCCCGCGCGGCGGCCA
>NZ_ASZW01000112.1:0-966 GCF_000468215.1 Arthrobacter sp. CAL618
CTGCCGGCCGCCCCGGTCATCCGTGACGCGGCCGAGGCAATCGCACAGTCGTGGTTGAGGATGGAGAGCACCAGGGTTTCCAGGATGCAGGCCTCGGCGAAGGTTCCCTCAACGATCAGGATGGGGGAGTGCGGGAAGTACGCCTCGCCCTCGGCATAACCCCAGACGTTCCCGCCGAAGCGGAAGTCGGCCAGCCAGTCAAGAGTGAGGGTGTCCACCACTCCGGCCGCTGACAGGTGGTCCAGCTGTTCAGTGCCGAAGCGAAAGTTTTCGAGGCTCTCCAGCAGGCGTCCCGTTCCGGCCACCACCCCATAGCGTCGGCCCTCCGGGAGGCGCCGTGCGAAAGCTTCGAAAACCGATTTCCGGTGCGCAGCCCCGGAATGCAGGGCGGCCTGAAGCATGGTCAGCTCGTAGTGGTCCGTATACAGGGCGGTGCTGGCCCGGGTGCTGACGACCGGGGCGGAGTTGGTGGGGCTCACAGTCACGACTCTAACCCGTTTGGGCGCCGACACAACCGGAATCCTGTCACCCGACCTGCGTTCTACAATGGTGCTATGACTGTTGGCACCGCTCCGGACACCGAACGGCTCGAGGAAACGGACACCGACCAGCTGACCGCTAGTGATATCCCGTGGGTAGTGATCGTCTGGAATGATCCGGTCAATCTCATGAGTTATGTCAGCTACGTGTTCCAGACCTATTTCGGGTACAGCGAAGCCAAGGCGAACAAGCTCATGATGGAAGTCCACGAGGCGGGTAAGTCGGTGGTCGCCGGTGGCAGCCGGGAAGAGGCCGAGCGGGACACGCTGGCCATGCATTCCTACGGACTCTGGGCGACGTTCCAGAAGTCCGACGCCCCCTGAGGCGAGCTACCCAGTAACTGTGCGTTAAGGAGAATTCTTGGCCAAGGCATTCAAGGCAACCCGTCGTGGGATCATCGGCACCCTGGATTCGGGGGAGCGGCAG
>NZ_ASZW01000113.1:0-1987 GCF_000468215.1 Arthrobacter sp. CAL618
GAGCCAGCCAATGCCGATCCCCTCGCCGCCATGGTCGGCGTGGATAGCACCGCGGTCACCCCCTCAGACAGCGCCGTGAGAAGGTTGCTGCCGGATGCGGTCCGGAACGACGACGGCGAGGCGCTGGAGTTCCGCCGGCTGACCGAACGGTCCCTCCGCGAGGACAAGATCGGCACCCTGCGCGGCAGTGCCCTGCTGCTGGAGTCCAGCCCGCTGACCCTCACCGCCGAGCAGGCCCGGCTGATGGCCCGGGCGCTCAACGACGTCCGGCTGGTCCTCGCGGACCGGCTGAAGATCGAAACCGACGAGGACGCGGCCCGCCTTCACAACATTGACGACGTCGCCGACGCCGACGACGTCGAGACCTACCTGGCGCTGGTGTACAACTTCGCGAGCTGGCTTCAGGAGTCACTGGTCCAGGCCTTGTTTGGGCTGAAAGACAAGTGAACGAGGCCTGCCGCGCCGCTGTGGTCGAAGGCTGTGACTAATTCCACTGGCGTCGGGTTCGTCTAATCCCGGTGGCAGGTCTTATGGTCGGTAGGTTATGACCTCCGTCCCGGGCGATTTTTCAGCAGTGAAGCGAACCGAGGCCCCGATCGGCATTTTCGATTCGGGCGTCGGTGGGCTGACAGTTGCGCGCGCCGTGATTGATCAGCTCCCGCGCGAGTCGATTCTCTACGTCGGCGACACCGCTCACGGCCCCTACGGCCCGTTGCCCATTGCCAATGTTCGCGCCCACGCGTTGGGCGTAATGGATGAGCTGGTGGATTCAGGCGTCAAACTCCTGGTTATTGCCTGCAACTCCGCGTCAGCGGCCGTGCTCCGTGACGCCCGCGAACGCTACACCGCCCGCTACGGTATCCCGGTGATCGAGGTGATCCAGCCAGCGGTCCGGCGGGCCGTCGCTGCAACCCGGAGCGGGAGGATCGGGGTGATCGGCACCTCAGCCACGGTGGGCTCCCGCGCCTACGAGGACACCTTCGCCGCCGCTCCGCACCTGTCCATCACCTCTGCCGCCTGTCCCGAGTTCGTCGAATTTGTCGAGGCTGGGATCACCTCGGGTCCTGAACTCCTCTCGACTGCCCAGCGGTACCTGCAGCCGCTGAAGGAGGCGGGAGTGGACACGCTGGTCTTGGGGTGCACCCATTACCCCCTGCTGACCGGGGCGATCTCCTATGTGATGGGGGATGCGGTCACACTCGTCTCAAGCGCCGAGGAAACCGCGAAGGATGTCTATCGTGCGTTGATCTCCCACGACCTGGAGCGGGTGGGGGAGGCTCAGCCCAGGCACCACTTCGTCGCCACCGGTGACGCCCAGCGGTTCGGTGAGCTGGCCCGCCGGTTCCTGGGACCCGAGGTCCTCAGCGTAGAACACGTCGACCATGTGGCCGCCCAGTATCCCACCGGAAGTATGGCCAGGATCACCCCGGAAATGATCGCCACTGCGCGCGCCGATGCGAGGGGGAACTCCTAGCCATGAAGCTGACCATCGTGGGCTGTAGCGGGTCGTTTCCTGGCCCCCAATCGCCGGCGTCGTGCTACCTGGTGACCGCGACGGTGCCCGACGGCGACAGCACCCGGACCTGGCGGATCCTCCTCGATCTCGGCAACGGCGCCCTGGGCGCGCTGCAGCGTTACATGGACCTGCGCGATATTGATGCAGTGTTCCTCAGCCATCTGCACCCCGACCACTGCATGGATCTCTGCGGTCTGCACGTTGCGGTGCACTGGGATCCCAACGGCTGGCACCGGCCGCGGATCCCGGTGTGGGGCCCCGCGGGTACCGCCGACCGGATGGCGACCGCCTACGGGCTGGACCTCGACCCCGGCATGCATGAGGACTTCGACTTCCAGATCTGGAAATCCCGCGCCGCCGTCACCCTGGGGCCTTTCACCGTCACGCCGTACCCGGTGCTGCACCCGGTCGAGGAGGCGTATGCCCTGCGCGTCGAGGTCGCGGGAGACAATTCCGGCGACCCGCCCCGGG
>NZ_ASZW01000114.1:0-6959 GCF_000468215.1 Arthrobacter sp. CAL618
GATCGAGGCCGCCGCCGGGTCCAATGTTTTCCTGTGCGAGGCGGCGTTCCACGAGGGCCGCGACGACGCGATTGAGGGCGTCCACCTTACCGGCCGGCGGGCCGGGCAGGTGGCGGCAGCGGCGTCGTCGGACCGGTTGCTGCTCACCCACATCCCGGTGTGGAATGACGCCAACAGGACCATCGAGGAGGCCAGGACCAGCTACCGTGGGGATCTCGCCGTCGCGGTTGCTGGCGTTTCCTACGAGATCTGACGCCAAAAAAGTACCGCCCCCGCACACGAGTGGTTGCCCAACAGCGCACTTGCGGCTCGGCCACTTTTCCGCCGGCCCGTAGACTTAAGCCCATGACTCCAGCAGACACTTCCTCGCCCATCGCTGCCATCCTCCGGGCGGACGGCCGCACCCCGGACCAGCTCCGACCCATCAGCATCACCCGCGGCTGGTCCAACCAGGCCGAAGGGTCGGCACTCATCGAGTTCGGCAACACCCGTGTCCTCTGCACCGCATCACTGACCCAGGGCGTACCCCGCTGGCTCAAGGGCGAGGGCAAGGGCTGGGTCACGGCTGAGTACGCCATGCTTCCCCGCGCCACCAATACCCGATCGGACCGCGAATCGGTCAAGGGCAAAATTGGGGGCCGCACCCACGAGATTTCCCGTCTGATCGGGCGGTCTTTGCGCTCCATCATTGACACGAAGGCGCTGGGGGAGACCACCATTGTGCTGGACTGTGACGTACTCCAGGCCGACGGCGGCACCCGCACCGCAGCGATCACGGGCGCCTACGTGGCGTTGGCCGAAGCAATCCGCTACGCCAAGGAAAACAAGCTCATCGCCGCGTCGGCGCAGCCCCTCATCGACACGGTCGCCGCGGTCAGCGTCGGAATCATCGACGGCGTGCCCATGCTTGACCTGCCCTACGTCGAGGACGTCCGCGCGGAAACGGACATGAACGTGGTGGTCACTGGCAGCGGCAAGTTCGTGGAGGTCCAGGGCACCGCCGAGGGTGCACCGTTTGATCGTGACGAGCTCGACGCACTCCTTGACCTGGCCCTGCTCGGCACTTCCCAGCTGACCCAGATCCAGCTCGACATCCTTGGTGAGGGTGCCGGTGTCTGAGAACACCGGGAACGGTCGACCGGCTGTGGCAGCACCCAGGCTGGTGCTCGCCACCCGTAACGCGGGCAAGCTCGGGGAACTGCGTGAACTGCTGCGGGGCCAGGTTCCTGGTCTTGACGTTGATACGCAGGTTATTGACGCTGCGACAGCCGGCGCGCCCGACGTCGTCGAAAGCGGCACCACCTTTGAAGCCAATTCCCTCCTCAAGGCGCGGGCGGTGGCGGCGGCAACCGGGCTGGTGGCAGTTGCCGACGACTCGGGTCTCGCCGTCGACGTGCTCGGCGGTGCGCCGGGGATCTTTTCGGCACGGTGGGCAGGACGCCACGGTGATGATGAAGCCAACCTGCAGCTCCTCCTGGCACAGCTCGCCGACATACCGGGGGCACAGCGCGGCGCATCATTCGTCTGCGCCGCCACGGTAGCCCTCCCGGATGGGACCGCCCAGGTGGCTCTGGGCGAGCTCAGGGGATCCCTCCTCAACGAGCCCCGCGGAGCCGGTGGATTTGGGTACGACCCCATTCTGCAGCCGGCAGGCCGTGAGGAGAGTTGTGCCGAGCTGTCGTCGGAGGAGAAGAATTCGATCAGCCACCGCGCGAAAGCCTTCAAGGCTTTGCTGCCCCACCTGATCGAAGCGTTGCGCTGAATCCCGCCTCCGCTCCCAGCAAAGCCCAGGCTCGTAGGGCAAAATTGGTCAGGATATGACTATTTCCTCGCAGACAGCACCGAACACCCCGACCGGCGGCGGGTCGGTGCTGGACGGCATTTCCGATTGGGCTGTTTCCATGATGGAAACCATCGGCGCGCCCGGCGCCGGTCTGGCGATCGCACTGGAAAACCTCTTTCCACCACTGCCCAGCGAAGTCATCCTGCCGCTGGCGGGCTTCACAGCAAGCCGGGGTAGCTTCACCCTGTTCGAAGCCATCTTCTGGACCACCGCAGGCTCACTGGTCGGTGCGCTGATCCTGTACCTGCTGGGCGCCTGGCTGGGACGCGACCGGATGCGGGCCATCGTGTCCCGGGTCCCACTGGTCGATCTGGAGGATGTGGACCGCGTAGAGGCCTGGTTCGACCGCCACGGCTACAAGGCAGTGTTCTTCGGCCGGATGATTCCGCTGTTTCGTAGTCTGGTCTCCATCCCGGCGGGCATCGAGCGGATGTCGATCTGGATATTCATTGCCCTCACCACCGCAGGAAGCCTCATCTGGAACTGCATCTTCGTGCTGGCCGGTTTCTACCTCGGGGAAAACTGGCACGTTGTCGAAGCCTATGCGGACGTGTTCCAGAAAATCGTGATCGCCGCCGTCGTCGTATTCCTCGGCTACTTTGTGGTCAGCCGGATCCTGAAGATTCGCCGCAAGCGGGCTGAGCGGGACCCGGCCTGACACACCGCCTCCTGCCGATGGTGCAGCTGTGGCGAGTGTCCCCAATCGCCCGAGCAGCAGTGGCGGGTTCGAGGCGTGCTTCACCCGCCAACTGCGCAGGAGTTCCCGACGGCGTCGTGCCCACCACAGCCGTCCCAAAAAGCCTTGGCATCGCCCGCCTCCGGTTGTATGGTTAGTTACATCAGTAACTAACCAATTGACCAGCTGACCGGTCACCGGAGGGCCAGATGATCGATGACAGTAGGCCCATCTTCCTTCAGATAGCCGAAGAGATCGAAAACGAGATTGTCGAGGGAACCCTGGCCGAAGAGGCGCAGGTCCCATCAACGAACGAGTTTGCCGCTTTCCATCGCATCAACCCGGCGACCGCCGCCAAGGGCGTCAACCGGCTCGTGGACGAGGGCATTCTCTACAAGCAACGGGGAATAGGAATGTTTGTTGCCACCGGTGCCCGCGCCGCGCTCCTGCAGCGCCGGCGGGACCAATTCTTTGACCAATACGTCCGCCCGCTGGCGGTAGAGGCTCGGAAGCTGGGAATCAGCCCCTCCGAACTGGCGGAAATGGTCCGCTCCAGCGAATCAGTTTCGAGGGGAACACCATGAGCAGCGTTATCGAAACACATGATCTGATCAAGACCTACCGCAATTCCACGGCGCTCGACGGGGTGAGCCTGTCTTCTACTTCACGGCGATGATGGTGCTGTTCCTGGTTGGCTTCTGGGCCGCGACCATCTACAAACGGTGGCAGACCACGGGACTCCTGATCACCGGGATCGGGACTGCAGTCGTGCTGATCGGCCTCGTCTTCTACCTCACCCGCCAGGAACTCTGGGGCCAGGTGGGCCAGTTCCTCAGCAGCCAGACCCAGCTGAGCGTCGCAGGCTGGCTCGCCGTCGTCGGCCTGGCGCTGGCGGGCGGGTCCTACCTCACCCTGCGACGGGCCGTGCCCTAGCTCAGCGTGGGGCGAACAGCTCACGTTGCAGATCGATGCCTGGCTGGTGGAGCATAGCGTCGATGCCCAGCTCCTGCGCGGCAGCGACATTGACCTGGGCATCATCAACGAAGGTGACCTCATGTGGTTCGGCGCCAAGGTCCCGCAGCACGTGTTCGAAGATTTCCCGCTGCGGCTTCACCAGCTGGAGCACCGAACTGAAGTACATCTTCGTGAAGTACCCGGTCCAGGACGCCTGCTCAAACCTGGCCACCATCGGGGCAGGCATATTCGAGAGCAGCGCCAGCCGGGCACCCTGGCTGCTGAGTTCCTCGAGGACATCGAGGGTTTCCAGGTTGAAGTGGGACCACTGGTTGGCATCCAGCGTGTCGAGCAGGTCCGTCCGGCTCTCAGTGACGTCGCGTCCGGTGACCAGCGACCAGTATTCGACGCTGGTCTTGCGGCCAGCATCGAAGTCTAACCGGTGCTGCCAGTAGGGCGAGCCGGGGTCCATCAGCTGGACGCCAGCAGCATCCTCGAGGTTCAGCCAGTCCTCGGGTGTGGGCGCATTGGAGATCACCATGCCGTAATCGAACAGGTACCACTGTGTCTTTCCCATACCTCAGGGTAGGGGACTGTGGCAGGTATCTCCCGGCGCGCGGGTGAACGTTAGGTAAAATCCGTCGGTTCAACCCGTAGCGTTGACCCGGTGGGAATTGAGTTCACAGCAATCGACTTTGAGACAGCAAACGGGTTCCGTGGCTCGCCCTGCGCGGTTGGCTTGACCAAGGTGCGGGACGGCAGGATCGTGGACGAGGCCCACTGGCTGATGCGCCCTCCCGCGGGGCACGACCATTTCGACTGGCGCAACGTACGGATCCACGGCATTTCCCCGGAGATGGTGGCGACCCAGCCACGGTTTGGGGACCTATTCCCGGAGATCGGTGCTTTTATTGGCGACGATGTCCTGGTGGCACATAACGCGGCCTTCGATCTGGGCGTCATCAGGTCGGGACAGGAAGTTTCCAACATCGCGGGCCCGGCCTACAACTACACCTGCACCGTGGTGCTCTCCCGGCGCAGTTATTCGCTGCCCTCGTACTCGCTGCCCTTCGTCGCCGAGGCGGCCGGAGTCCCGCTGGTCAACCACCATGATGCAGTTGAGGATGCCAGGGCGTGTGCCGGCATCATGATCGACATCGCCAGGATGAACGGTGCGGACTCGCTGGCAGAACTAGCCGCGCTCCAGCGGCTCCCACTCTCGATCCAGGATGCCTACGTACCGGGAATCAACCCTGTCTCGAAGGCGACGCGCGGTGCCCTGGCCCGTGGCCCGGTTGCTACCCGGACCGGCCCCTCCGGGTGGCCCGAGGAGGGCTTGAACCCGCCCGCGAATGGCGCAGCCGATCCGGCGAACCCGCTGTACGGCCAGACGGTGGTGTTCACCGGCACGCTCGGCATGCCCCGTCCGCAGGCCAAGGAACGGGCCGCGTGGCTCGGCGCCCAACCAGCGAGCACGGTCACCCAACGCACCACAGTATTGGTGGTGGGCGACGGATTTGAGGCCTCGGATCTGCGCAATGGACGCGTCACCGGCAAAGCCCGGCGTGTTCTCGACCTCCACGAGCGAGGCCAGCGGATCGAGGTCCTCTCGGAAGCCGAGTTCCTGCAGATGACTGAGGGCCGCTGGCCCGTCGACAGTCCCTGACCGGTCTACGGTCCCTGACCTGCTTACGGTTCCAGCCGCTCTACAGGGCCAGCTGGACCCCGGTGAGCTCTTCCGACGCGTCGATCAGCCGGGAAGCGGTGTTGCGCTCGCGGGCGTGCGGATGCGCCGGCACCGACGTCGGGTGACCCCGTAACTGGAACCAGCCGCTCGGCCCGCAGTAGGAGCCGTTGTCGACGCCCGGATCACCCACCGCCCGAACCAGTGGCCACGCCCCGGTGTCCTTGCCGTGCGAGACGGGTGCCAGCACACGGCGCTGTGCAGCGGGTGGGGTGTCGTTCAAACCGATTCCGGGTCGGTGCGGAGTGAGCATGTCCAGGGCCAGACCCGGATGGGCCACGATGCTCTGTACCGGGCTCCCCAGCAGGTGAAGCCGGGCAGCGAGTTCGAAACCGAAGGTCATGACAGCCAGCTTCGACGTCGCGTAGGAGCGCGGATTGTTGTACTTCGCTGGCATCAGGTCGGCAGTGTTCAGCCGGACCCAGCGGTGGCTGATGCTGCCCAGATGAACCACCCGGCCGCGCGCAGCGGTGAGGGCAGGCAGCAGGCCCGCCGTGAGGGCAAAATGTCCCAGGTGGTTGGTGCCGAACTGCAGCTCAAAACCATCCGCCGTGTGCTGGCGTCCGGCCGCGCCCACAACTCCGGCGTTCGCCAGGAGCGCATCGAGGGGACCCCGTGAGGAGAGCACTTCCACGGCCTGCCGTACCGAGTCGAGCCGGGCCAGATCGAGCTCCTGGTAGTGGACGTCTGCGTCGGGAACCCTGCGCCGGATCGCTGCAATGGCCGCCGTGGCCTTCTGCTCATTGCGCGACGCCATCACCACGGTCGCCCCGGCCGCCGCCAGCTGCTCGCAGGCAAAATAGCCGAGCCCGGCGTTCCCTCCGGTGACCACCACGGTGCGGCCGCTCAGATCCGACAGGTGAGCGGGACTCCAGTTATCCATGAGCCAAGACTAGGCACAGCAGGGCCCAGCCCAAGAATCGCCCCCAGAATCGCCCCAGGGAAAGGCTCAGCCGGTCGAGGTGGTTTCCACCAACAGCTGAGCCATCGCGCTGACGGTTTCGGCACCCTCCAGCAAGGACACCCACGCGGCGGGCAGCCCCTGCACCCCGTAGAGCGCGCCGAGAATGTTGCCGGCGATCGACCCCGTCGTGTCGCTGTCACCGTCGTGATTGACAGCGAGGCATAACGCAGCGCGGAAGTGGTCCTCTACTCCCGCGGTCGTCTCGGTTGCCAGCACCGCATACACGGCAATCGCCAGGGCTTCGTCAGCTGTCCACCCACCGCCGAGGGCTGCCGTCATCAGCTCAGGCGAGACACCGCCGTCGTCGGCCAGTTCGACAGCGGTCTCAAGGAGGCGGACCAGCTCGGGTAGCGCCGAAGCGTCTGCCCGGGAGACGGCGGCAGCCACCGCCTCAGCGAGAGGCTTGCCATCACGGGCGATTGAGTGGATCAGGACCGCGACCACGGCAGCGCCGTGCTGGGCCGTGGGGTGGCCGTGGGTCAGTGCGGCGGCGTTCATCGCCAGCCGATCGGCAACCTCGACAGGAATATGGGGCACCAGCCCAAACGGGGCGGAACGCATCACCGTGCCGGAGCCTTTGGCGTCAAGATTCAGTGGCCGCGCCTGGGTGCCCATGTCTCCGCTGCGGAGTGCGCTGAGGCACGCCGCGCCGGGCCGGCGGCGGTGCTGAAGGACTTCCTGGGCATCGATCCAGCGGGGCGGGGGAGCAGGCGCCGACGACGACGGCGTCTCGCCCTGCGTCGCCAGCCACCGCAGGTAGGCCAGCCACAGGCAGGCG
>NZ_ASZW01000114.1:6969-18787 GCF_000468215.1 Arthrobacter sp. CAL618
TCAGCCGCCACTCCATCATTGGCCCATTGGATGGCATCAACGAGTCCGTCGACCGTATACAACGTGAGCTGGGTATCGTCGGAAAACCGGAACGTGTCCGGCAAAGCGTCGGGGGAGGTCACACCGTGTGGACCGTAGGCTGTCCGGATGGATTGCAGGTCGAGTTCTTCGACGGCATAGCCGAGGGCATCGCCGAGGGCACCGCCCAGCAGGCAGCCATGAACACGGTCGGAATAAGTCGGGGCAACAGGCACCTCAACAGTCTAGTGTCGGGTATGGTGCTACTGCCCCGTCCACCGGCGTCGCCCGCTCACAGCGGGCATCCAGCAACAAGTGGAACGCTGGACGGGTTTGCCTGACCGGATCGTACGGTCCCGACAATAGAGTCGACCCCCATCTCGACTCTCCCATTCAGCTTGAAGGAATACGTTCACCATGACGCAGACATCTCTGCCCAGCCACGATCTGCACGCGGACCCGGAACACTCCGGGCGCGCTGCCGGGATCAAAGACTTTCCACTGGTGGCCCGGTCCCTCGCCGAAGCAGCAGGCTCGTTCCTGCTGGTCCTCGCGGGACTGGGCGTTACCATCCTGAACACCCAGACGGGTGTTCAGCCGACTCTCGCCTTCGGTCTGGCGCTGATCGGAGCGATGGTCGCGTTCGGCTATGTGTCGGGGGGTCACTTCAACCCGGCGGTCACGCTCGGCTCGGCAATCGCAGGTAAAACCTCGTGGGCCTCGGTACTGCCCTACATTGTGGCGCAGGTGGTCGGCGGCGTTGTCGCAGCAGTGTTTATCTGGTTGCTCCTGAGCGCCAACCAGCAGTTTGCCGGTAGCGTCCAGGCCCTGTTCGCCGTCTCGGCCAACGGTTACGCAGACAATTCGCCCACCCAGTTCGCCCTGAGCAGCGCTCTCCTCGCCGAGGTTGTCGGCACCGCGATCTTTGTCGCCGTCGTGCTGGGGGCTACCTCCCGCACCGCCACTGGTGCGCTGCGCAACGCCGGTGGGCCCTTCGCCATCGGGCTGGTCTACGCCGCGCTGCTGACCTTCCTGCTCCCCATCACCAACGGGTCGTTGAACCCAGCCCGGTCAACCGCCGCCGCCATCTTCTCCGAAGGCTGGGCCCTGGAGCAGCTGTGGCTGTTCTGGGTAGCACCGGTGCTCGGCGCAGCGATCGCTGGACTGATCTACCGCAGCACCGAGCTGTTTGCTGGACGCAAGAGTGAAGCCGGGGTGGCTGGGCCGGCCGACGGATCCGTCGCCGCACCTGCCGACGACGACGCAGCCCCGGCAGCCACCGGGGTCAATGCCCCCTCGCAGACCACCGGGGTGACGTCGGCTGACCGCTACCCGGCCGGCCATGCACGCACCGGTGACACGGCCGAGGATGGTCAGGTCGACCGTCCCGCCGGGACCGACGAGGCACGGACGTTCTTCGACGGATCCGACGATCGCCGCGACGAAAAGTAGGCTAAAACCCGGCCAAAGTCCGCACCGCCGGGAACCCTCCGCAGGAATGTCAGTGGGGGCCGGTAGCTTGGAATCATGAGGCTACTGCACACATCCGATTGGCACCTGGGACGGTCGTTCCACGGTGTGGGTACCCTTCAGGCGCAACGGATTTTCATCGACCACCTCGAGAAATCTGTTCGCGAGCATGAAGTCGATGTGGTGCTGATCGCCGGCGACGTCTACGACCGTGCACTGCCCGGCGTGGACGTCGTCGGCCTCTTCGACGAGGCGCTGGATCGTCTCACCGGGGCCGGAGCGCAGGTGGTGGTTTCCAGTGGAAACCACGACTCCGCCACCAGACTGGGATTCGGCGGTCGCATTCTGGAACGCGGCGGAGTGCACTTACGCACCCGGCTTGAGGACATTGCACGGCCGGTCCTTTTCCCCCTTGATGACGACGGCGCCGAGCTGGCCGTCTATGGCCTGCCCTACCTCGAGCCGCGGCTGGNCTGGTCGCAGGTGGGCTCGGAGCCGAGGCCCCGACACACACCAGCGTGACCAGGGCAGCCCTGGACCGGGTCCATTCGGACCTGGCGCATCGCCGGGCGGCCGGGACCGTCCGGTCCCTGGTCATGGCGCACACCTTCGCCAGCGGCGGTATCACCTCGGCCAGCGAACGCGATCTCAGCGTGGGTGGGGTTGGTGCTGTGCCCCTCGATCTCTTTGAATCCTTCGACTACACGGCCCTGGGGCACCTTCATGGCCAGCAGCAATTGGCACCCAATGTGCGGTACTCCGGTTCGCCCCTGCCCTATTCGTTCTCGGAAGCCAACCAGGCCAAGGGCGCCTGGCTGGTGGACATCAGCGCCAACGGGCTGGGCGAGGTCAGTGCAATTAACTGGCCAGGGTACCGCGAGCTGGCGGTCCTGACTGGGGAACTTGAGGATCTGCTGGCGGACCCGCGCCATGACTGGGCCGAGAACGCCTATTGCCACATCACCCTCACCGACGCTGACCGGCCCGCCCAGGCTATGGAGCGCCTGCGGAGCCGCTTCCCCACCACCCTGGTATTGAACTTCGAACCGGCCGGTGACCGGCAACGCGCAGCGCAGACCTACAGCCAGCGCATCGCCACGGCCACTGATGATGTGGAGGTGTGCTGTGGCTTCTTTGACCACGTCCGGTCCCGTCCAGCGAACGATGGCGAACGCGCTGTCATCACCTCCGCCCTTGAGACAGTCCGTTCGGCACAGGTCGAACGGTGAGGATCCACCGCCTGGAACTTCAGGCGTTCGGCCCCTTCGCTGAACGCCAGCAGGTCGACTTCGACAGGTTGGGTGCCCACGGTCTGTTCCTCCTGAACGGCCCCACGGGCGCCGGAAAATCGAGCGTACTCGACGCGATTTGCTACGCGCTCTATGGATCGGTGCCCGGCGCCCGGCAGGGTGCAAAGCGGCTCCGCAGCGACCACGCACCCGAGTCGCTGGCGCCCGAGGTGACCTGCGAGTTCAGCGTGGGCGGTCGCCGGTTGGAAGTGATCCGCAATCCGCAATGGAATCGCCCGGCCAAGCGGGGCAAGGGGACCACCTCCGAGCCGGCCCGCACCCTGCTGAGGGAGCAGGTCGACGGCGAATGGGTCCAGAAATCCGCCCGAAACGATGAAGCCGGCGACGAGATCCAGACCCTTCTCGGCATGAATCGTGAGCAGTTCACCCGGGTGGTGATGCTGCCACAGGGCGAGTTCGCCGCTTTCCTTCGCTCCGATGCGAAATCCCGCCGGGAACTGCTGCAGCGGCTCTTCTCCACCGACCGTTTCGAGCAGGTGGAGCAAGTCCTCGCTGAACGAGCCCGGGCGCTCGGCGGCCGGGNCGCCGACGCCGAAGCCGGGTTGACCCACATCTTCCGTCGGGCCCTGGATGAGGTGGAGCGCCATGCTCTCATGGGGGGCGAGGCGGACCCCGCCCCCGATTCCGCCCCTGGGTCCGACGCGGCTCCGGAAACCCAGGAAGCCGGACCGGAAACCATCAGCGGCTTGCAGTTGCGTCTCGCGGGTGCGCTGGAAAGTGCAACCCAGACTTCGACCAAGGATTCGCTGGAGCTTGCTGCATTCCGACAGGCACACCAGGAGACGTCGGCCCTCCACGCGCGCCAGGGTGCACTGGCGAAGTTCAGGGCTGACGAGGCCGCGCATCTGGCCCAGCGTGAGGATGCGGAAGTGTTTCAGGCTGCAGTGGAACGGGATCGGAAGGCCCGCATCCTGGAAGGTGGCCTCCGCTCATTGGATCAGGCAGAGCGGACGCTCAGCCACGCCACCGCCGGGGCGAAGGTCGCAACGCTCCGGATCGCCGAATCCGAGGTGGCCGGATCCCTGGTGCCCGGCCTCAATCCAGACGACGTCATTTCCGCCATCACCGCCGCCGACGGCGTCGACGTGAGCCCTGCCGGCGTCGATGTGAGCCCTGCCGGCGTCGACGGCGCGGGGTCCAGCCTTGACGAGACGATCGGCGTGCTCGATGCTGCCTGCACCAGTGCCACCTCAGACCTCGGGGTGCTGCGCTCGGCACTGCCGGAGGAACAGCGTCTGCAGTCGCTGGAGCACAGGCTCGCCAAGGCGGCGGCTGAGCAGGAACGGATTGAGGCAGCCCTTGCGGACTGCTCGGGTGCCCAGGCGGAGGTCCGCGCCGAGGCCGCCGAAGCCCGTGCGGAGCGTAGCGAGCTTGAGCGTCAGGTCAACCAGGAATCGACGCTGGGGGAGCGGGTGGCAGAGGGCAAGCGGCTCCTGACCACGATCGCGGCCCTCGGGACCGCGCGAGACAGGGTCCTGGGCGAGGAGGAGAAGTACACGGCAGCCGAACGGCGCTTCCTAGAGCTCAAGGGTCACTGGCTGGATACCCTCCGGCAACGCCTGGAACAGGCTGCAGCCGAGTTGGCTGACCGGCTCACCGACGATAGTGACTGCCCGGTCTGCGGCAGCCGGTCCCATCCCCGGCCGGCCTCGGCCGATCTGGACACCCTGGTCACCCACGACCAGGAAGAGGCTGCACACCGAAAGCAGGACGCCGCCGAGCAGGAGCTGGACCGGATCCGACGAGTGCGGGACGAGGCAGTCCTGGAGGCCGCCAGGTTGGAGGCGCAGGGTGGTGGCAGGGATGCTGCCGACGTGCAGGAGGAGCTCACGCGGGACACTGGCCTGCTGGCGGAAGCAGTCGCAGCACGACAGGCATTGGAGCGCGTCACGGCCCGGCTGGTCGAGTTGACCGAACGCGAAGAAAGCCTCACTGCCACCTACAACGGGTTGACAACTTCACTTGCTGAACTGCGGTCACTGATTGCCGGGCTGGAGGAACAGCGAGGGGAAGTGACGGGGCGGCTGGTCACGCTCCGCGACGGGTATGACACCCTGGCGGAACGGATTACTCAGCTGTCGGCGGGACACGAAGCTATTGCCACCTGTCGGGACGCCCTGCAGGGCCTGATCCGTGCCCGCGACGGCCACGATCAGGCGTTTGGCTCGCTGGCCGAGGGACTGTTGAACTCGTCATTCGACGACCCGGATGAGGTGCGCGCGGCCCTGCTGCCGTCGGCTGAGCTGCAGCGCGCCGAGCAGTTCCTCAGCGGCTATCAGCGCACCACGCACCGGCTGGAAGCTGATCAGGGCCTGCCGGAGATTGCCGGGGCACTTCAGGACGAGGCAGCCGGTCTGCCGGCAGTGACCCGCGAAGTGCTTGAAGCAGCGGCAGCGGCGGAGAGTGAATCGGCTGCACGCGCCGCGAAAAGTGAGGTCAGACGTCGGATGATCGAGGAGTCGGCCGCACAGCTTGAACGCTATGCAGCCGAAATGGGCCGCCAGGAGAAGCTGGTGCTGCCGCTGCGGACCGAGTATGAACTCGTGAAATCCTTGGCCGACACCGCGGCCGGAGGCGGAGACAACTCGTACAAGATGAGTCTTGGCACCTACGTGCTGGCTGCACGCCTGGAGCAGGTAGCGGATGCAGCGACTGAACGGCTGCTGGCCATGTCTGATGGGCGCTATGCTCTCGTGCACAGTGATGCGCTATCGGGCAACAAGAAGTCGGGCCTGGGACTCAACGTCATCGACGGCTGGACCGGAAATACGAGGGACACGGCAACCCTCTCAGGCGGCGAATCCTTCATGGCGGCCCTGGCGCTCGCCCTCGGCTTGGCCGACGTCGTTCAGGCCGAGTCAGGGGGAATCGAGATCGAGACACTGTTCGTTGATGAGGGCTTCGGTAGTCTCGATGACCAATCCCTGGAACAGGTCATGGATGCTCTGGAAGGGCTTCGGGACGGTGGCCGCATGGTGGGGCTGGTCAGCCACGTCGCCGAACTCAAGCAGCGCATCACCGCCCAGCTTCAGGTGATCAAGGGACGAAACGGATCCACCCTGCGGATTGTCGACCAGTTACCGGTCGACCAACTGCCCATCGACGATCAGCCCACCGGTCCGCATCAGACGGATGGGCTGCAGACGGTGTAAATTGAGGGTTGTCACCGGGTTGGGCGCATCGGGAGGGGGGACGATGCGCAATCAGCTGTATCCGGAAAGACCCTCACCATGACACTACCCGCAGTATCCGCTAGCCGGCTGGGACGCTATGGCCGGCTCCCGGCCCTCGCCGGATCTTCTTTCCTCACCATCGGCTTCTTCGCCCGGCTGCCCCTGGCCATGTTGACTGTCGGGGCCCTGACCCTGGTTACGGCGGCCAGCGGGTCGGTAGCAACCGGAGGGTTTGCCGCCGGAGCGGTCGGCGTCGGTTCGGCGCTGGGAGCCCCTATTCTCGGGTACCTTGCCGACCGCACCGGGCAACGGCCCGTGCTGCTCGTCTCGGCGGTCCTGAACACTATGGCGATTGCCCTGGTGGTCACGGCCAGTTACTCAGTGCCTGACTTTTCGGCGGCCTCCACCGCACTCATTCTCGGGGCAGCCTTCGGCATGGGATTGACCTGCCCGCAGATCGGGCCACTGGCCCGGGTGCGGTGGATCGCCCTGACCCGCGGAACCCAACAGGGCGATCTGGATACGGCGCTGTCCTACGAGAGCACCGCGGATGAACTGACCTTCGTTCTGGGGCCAGCACTTGTGGGCCTGTTGGCGAGTGTGATTGCCCCCTGGCTGCCGCTGGCCCTCGCCGCCGTGCTGACCATCGTCATGGTGAGCGCGTTCGCAATTCACCCCACGGTCCAGGCCGTGGTGCCGCTAAGCCGGCGTCCTCACCCTGCCCGGGAGGGGGAGCCCAGCACCCGCCGGAGGGAGCCCGGCAGCCGACGGTTCTGGTTGCTGGTTCCGCTCCCGGTGCTTGGCATGGTTGCAATGGGTACCTTCTTCGGCTCAACGCAGACGGCCCTGATCGCGTTCGCCGGCGAGTTCGGGGCTGCTACGTCGGCGGGTCTGCTGTACGCCGTGATGGGTCTGAGCTCAGCGGCGGCGGCGCTGTCGGTGGCGTACTGGTCAGCCAGATTCTCGGCGTCGTTTCGCTGGATCATCTCCGCTGGCGGGATGAGCCTGCTCAGCCTGTTCCTCTTCATCCCGCAGGAGGTCCCGCTGATGCTGCTGGTGCTGTTCGTCCTGGGTATCCCGGTGGGACCCACGATGGTCACGATTTTCAGTATCGGCTCCCTGGTGGCCCCGAAGGAACTGATGGGAACGGTCATGACCCTGCTGGCCAGCGGAATTGTCGCTGGGACGGCGATCGGGGCCGCAGTGGCCGGGACCCTGGCGGAAGCGAACGGCTTCAGTTCTGCCTTCGTGGTTCCGGTAGCTGCGGCTGGTGCGCTGCTGGTGCTGGGAGTCGTTTCATTGACGGTGCCCCGGCAGCATCAATCCGATTAGCCCGCTGCACCCCATACCCCAATACCTGCACCCAGCCCCCGCGCCTGGGCCTGGGTGGGGGTGGGGGTGGCCTCAGCGCAACTGTTGTTCGATGGTCCGCGCGCAGTCCGCGAGTTGAGCACCAAGCTCCGCCGGAGTGTGCTGGCTGCGGATGTAGACCAGCGCTACGGCTGCCGGTAGTTGACCGGGGATGCGGACCGGTACGGCTACCGAGGAGACGCCCTCAATCACCTCATCGTGGCTCACCGCGTAGCCGGTGCGCTGCGCGGTGCGGGCGGCTTCCCGGTACTGCTGGCCAGGGGCAAAACGAGCCCAGTCCTGTTCAGTCATTGCCGATTGGATGGCAATTCCCGGCGCTCCGGCGCTCACCGAGTGGCGGGTGCCAGGGCGCTGGGCAACGGTGGCACCGGTGTGCCGGGGCTCTACCGTGACCAGCGTGACGCAGTCATGTTGGTTCAGGACGGCAACGAAGGCGGTCATGCCCAGGCTATTGGCCAAATGGGTCAGTTCGGGGAGCGCCGCCGACTGCAGATCGCCCGCGACGCCGCGGGCCAGCGCGGCGAGGCCGGGGCCCGCCTGCACCCGACCCGCAGCATCCCTCACCACCAGCGAGTGGTCTTCGAGGGTCCGCAGGATGCGGTAGGCGATGGAGCGGTGCACTCCAAGCTGCGTGGACAGTTCGGCGATTGACAGGGGGGTGCGCGCTTCGGCCAGGATTTCCAGGGCACGGATGCCCCGAGAGAGGGTCTGGGAATGTGACGACGGTGCCACCGTAGCGCTGGTCTGCACACTGTCCATGGCGTCCTCTCGGGTGGGCGGCTGTTGTCTTCGTCACTTCCGCCAATATTTCACTATCAGAATGAATTGTTCAACTATAGAACAGCTAGGCTGTCCTTAACGCTAGTACAGGCACGTCAAGGGAGTTTGACCATGACCGCTTCACCGCAGCACGGGAGTGCAGCCAGCAGCGGCGCACCCGCACGTCGGCGCTCCCTGAACGTACCGCGGGCCCACCACTTCAGGGGAAGCCTTGGCCGGTTCGCGACCGGCGTCGCGATCGTCACCTTCGACGGCGCCACCAAGCGTCATGGGATCACCGTCAATTCCTTTACCTCGGTGTCAATGGATCCGCCGCTGGTGCTGGTGAGTATCGCCCGCAGCACCACGGCCCACGACGAGTTGGCCGGCAGACCGTTCACCGTCAACATCCTCGGCGCTGAGCAGCGCCAACTGGCCCTGCACTTCGCCGGGCGACCCGTTGATGAGCCGCTCTGGGTCGAGGGGGAAGGTGCGCCACGTCTGGGGAACGTCCTGGCCTACTTTGAGTGCACTCCGTGGGCAGCGTACGACGGCGGCGACCACACCCTGTACCTCGGCGAGGTGCAGGATTTCAACTACCGCAAGGGCGATGCCCTGGCGTACGCCAACAGTAGCTTCACGACCATCCCGGAAGACCAGCTGGGGATGGAAGACCTACTCTGACCGGGTCCACCAAAACCCCAGGCACTGAACCGCACGACTTCCTCAAGGACTGAAGAACAATGGGCATCCGATCCGGCACGCAGTACCTGGACACATTGAATTCCATGCGACCGCACGTGGTCATCGATGGTCAGGTAGTCAGCGAAAACATCGCCGATCACCCTGCGTTCAGGAATGTGGCGCGGTCCTACGCCCGGCTATTCGATCTGCAGCACGATCCCGAGTATGCGGACCGGCTGACGTACCCATCGCCGTCGAGCGGTGACCGGGTCAACGCCTCCTTCCTCGTGCCGCGCACGGTCGCGGACCTGGAACGGCGTCGTGCGGCGACGGCCTGTTGGGCCGAATATTCGCAGGGTTTCCTGGGCCGCACCGGGGATTACATGAATGGGTGCCTGACCGCGCTGAGCGCGGCCGAACACTGGTTTGCCCAGGCGGACCCCATGTTCGGCGAGAACATTCGCCGGTACTACGAGTTCTGCCGGGAGAATGATCTCCTCACCACCCACACGCTGATTCCGCCGCAGGTCAATCGGTCGGTGTCGGGATCGGAGCAGCTGGGTGGTCACCTGTCGGCCCGCATCACCGAGGAACGCGACGACGGAATCATCATCAACGGTGCCCGCATGCTCGCTACCAACGCCCCCATCGCCGATGAACTGCTTGTCTTCCCGTCCACCCTGTTGCGCGGAACCCCCGAGGATGCGCCGTATTCCTTCGCGTTCGCGCTCCCCAACGACGCTGAGGGTCTGAGGTACCTGTGCCGTACCCCCCTCCACAATGGTGGGTCGATCCACGACGAGCCGCTGGCTTCGCGGTTCGAGGAAATGGACGCCGTCGTCATATTCGACAACGTGTTCGTGCCGAACGAGCGCATCTTCATGCTCGGGCACCCCGACCTCTGCAACGGCTTCTACTCCGAAACCGGCGCCGGGGCGCTGATGACCCACCAGGTGGTCACGCGGACCATCGCCAAGAGCGAGTTCTTCCTCGGCCTGGCAGCGGAGTTGTCGGAGTCCATCGGTATCGGCGGATTCCAGCACATCCAGGAGGATCTCGCCGAGCTCATCCAGACGGTCGAAATCGGCAAAGCACTGCTGCGGGCGTCCGAGGTCGATGCCACACTGAACGACGACGGCGTGATGTTGCCGAAGTGGGCCACACTCAACGCGGCACGCAACTGGTATCCGAAGGTGGCCCAGCGCTTCCCCCAGATTATCCGCACATTATCCGCCAGCGGCCTGATGGCGCTCCCGGGCGAGGCCGATCTGGCCAGTGCGGCGCTGCCGGATATCGAACGGTATCTCCAGACCAAAACGCTCACCGGACCCGAACGGGTGCGGCTATTCAAGCTGGCGCATGACGCGTCAATCTCCGGTTTCTCGGGTCGTCAGGCCCTGTATGAGTATTTCTTCTTCGGCGACCCGGTTCGGATGGCCGGGGCGCTGGTCAAAAGCTATGACACTGCCCCTGTCCAGGCGCGGGTGCGCGAGTTCCTGGCTCGTACCGACTAGCCGCGCCGCCGCATTTCGACAGGCTTCCCGGCAGGTCTTCCGGCAAGTCGTCGCCGGGGAGCGTGCATTAGGCCATCCCGGGGTAGTATGATCAGCGTCACAAACCGAACGTTCTGTCAGTAAATAGTCCGTCCCACCCTGGAGTACACAATGACGTCTTCTTCCACCAGCGTTGGCCAGCCCAAACAACGCGTGACCCGCGAGGAACGCAAGGTTCTGGCGGGGACCCTGGTCGGCACCACCATCGAGTGGTACGACTTTTTCATCTTCGCCCAGCTGACCGCGACAGTCCTGGCAGGGCTCTTCCTGACACCCCTGTCGGATTCGAACCCCGGCCTGGCCCAGATCCTGTCGTTCGCCCTGATCGGCATCAGCTTCCTCTTCCGTCCGCTCGGCGCGATCGTCGCGGGTCACCTCGGTGACCGGATTGGCCGCAAGGCCGTGCTGGTGATGACCCTGCTCCTGATGGGTGGGGCGACCGCTCTGATCGGCCTCCTGCCGACCTACGCGCAGATCGGCATCTGGGCACCCATCCTGCTGATCCTGTTCCGCATCATCCAGGGCTTCTCCGCCGGCGGTGAATGGGGCGGTGCAGCACTCATGGCCGTGGAGCACGCACCCGTACACCGGCGCGGACTCTTCGGGGCCTACCCGCAGATCGGTGTCCCCATCGGGATGATCCTCGCGACCAGCCTCCTGTTGCTGCTGCGGACGGTTCTGACCGAAGATGAGTTCCTGGCCTGGGGCTGGCGGATTCCGTTCCTGCTGTCGGTGGTCCTGATCGTGGTGGGATACCTGATCCGCCGCTCGGTCGCCGAGAGCCCAGTGTTCAAGGAGATGGCGCAGCGCAAGGCGGAAAGCAAGGCGCCGCTTCGTGAACTGTTCCGGAACCACACCAAGAACGTGCTCCTGTCGGCTGCCATCTTCATCGGTAACAACGCCGCCGGGTACCTCCTGATTGCCTTCTTCATCTCGTATGCCACTGGGCGTCTGGAACTTCCCATCCAGGAGGTGCTGCTGGCAACAGTGCTGGCCTCCTTCGGCTGGCTGATTTTCACCATGGTGGGAGGCTGGCTCTCCGACAAGATTGGCCGGGTCCGGACCTTCCAGATCGGCTATGCCTGGGTCTTCGTCTGGATGATCCCGATGTTCATGCTGATCGACACGGGCGACATCGTGCTCTACGGGGTGGCCCTGTTCGTCCTGACCATTGGCTTGGGTCTGTCCTACGGCCCCATGTCGGCCATGTACGCCGAAATGTTCCCCGCCCAGGTGCGGTACTCGGGCATCTCGATCGGCTACGCCCTCGGCGCAATCCTCGGCGGAGCGTTCGCTGCCACAGTGGCGCAGGCGCTCCTTGAGGCGTACGAATGGTCGGGTTCCGTGGCGATCTACATCATGGTGCTGTGTGTGATTTCCTTCATCGGCGTCAGCCTGGTCAAGGAGACCAAGGGCGCACCGCTGGGCGTGTCTCACCACTAGCGCGTCATACTGCATCAACGGGGCCGGCAGCGGCGGG
>NZ_ASZW01000115.1:0-4932 GCF_000468215.1 Arthrobacter sp. CAL618
CCGCCATCGTTGGTGCAGCACTACAAACTGCGGGTGGTTAGCCGCCGAACAGTGCTGACACGCGGGTCATGGTCTGGAAGATCCCATATGCCAAGGGAACGGTCACAAGGGCCCATACGAACGTGGTGCTTGCTACCTTCATCTCATGCCTCCATAGCGGATTCTTTGGTGGACGTCCCGGATTCGGGGGCCGCCTTTGGTTCGTGGAACTTCGAGTCGACCGGCTTGATCATCAGGTTGGCGATGAAACCGATAACCAGCAGACCCACCATGGTGAGCAGTGCCGGCTGGTAGGCGGCTGCGGTGAGCTCGCCTGGTGTGCCCTGAGCGTCGAGGAAACCGTTGACGATCAGTGGTCCGGCGATACCCGCGGCTGACCAGGCGGTCAGCAACCGGCCGTGAATGGCGCCGACCTGGTAGGTGCCGAAGAGGTCACGCAGGTAGGCAGGAACGGTAGCGAAGCCGCCGCCGTAGAAGGAAATGATGAAGAAGGCCAGGAACACGAAGAGGATCGTGGTGCCCGCGCCGGCGAGCGCCAGCGTGGTGTACAGCAATGCGCCAACACCCAAATAGATCATGTAGATCCGCTTGCGACCAATGATGTCTGAGGTGGAGGACCAGACGAAGCGACCGGCCATGTTTCCAATCGACAACAACCCAACGAACCCACCGGCGACAGCAACGGTGACCGCGGTGGAGCCGTCTGCTTCGCGGAAGAAGTCCTGGATCATTGGGGACGCCTGCTCAAGGATGCCGATACCTGCCGTGACGTTGCAGAAGAGCACGATCCAGACCAGCCAGAACTGCTTGGTCTTGATGGAGTTCTTGGCCGAGACGTTATCGGAGGTTACGAGCGCTTTGGTCTTGATTGTTGAGGGGTCGAAGCCTGCCGGCTTCCAGTCAGCTGCGGGGACCTTGATGGTGAACGCACCGAACATCATGTACACGAGGTAAATGGCTGCGAGGGTGAGGAAGAGCATGCCCACCGAATCGCCGCTGGCTACCCAGCCCTCGACGTCGGAGTTCGGGTCATACATCCGCAACAGCTGGGTGGAGAGGGGGCTGGCGATCAGGGCGCCGCCACCGAAGCCCATGATGGCCATACCGGTAGCCAGCCCTGGCCTGTCCGGGAACCATTTGATCAGGGTCGAAACCGGGGAGATGTAACCGATGCCAAGACCGATGCCACCGATGAAGCCGTAGCCCAGGTAGACGAGCCACAGCTGGTTGGTGAAGATTCCGAGTGAGCCGACAAGGAAACCACCGGTCCAGAAAAGAGCCGAGGTGAACATGGCCATGCGGGGGCCGTTCTTATCTACCCAGGTGCCCATCACTGCGGCCGACAGGCCCAGCATCACGATGGCGATCGAGAAGATCACGCCGATCTGCGTCAGGCTCGCATCGAAGTGCTCAACCAGGGCGTTCTTGTACACGCTGGTGGCGTATGCCTGGCCGATACAGAGATGCACCGCCAGGGCTGCGGGGGGGATCAACCAACGGTTAAACCCGGGCGGGGCGATGGTGTGTTCGCGGGCAAGCCAACTCATCAATGTCTCCTTCGTGCTGGAACGGTGGGTACTGTCAGGACCGCGGGCGCTGACGCTGCGTGAAATTGTTCAATATTCAACCTCACTAAGGGTAGACGAAGATCACATAATAGTTTGAACGGGCAACCGATGAGTTTTGGCGACCTGGTCGACTCAGGAACGGGGCGCGAGCGCTGCGTAGTAGCCCGGGATCTGCTCCGGCTCGCCCTTCGCCCGCATGGCAACAGCGTTAATGGTCACCGGACCGTCCTCGAGCACAGCCCAGGACTCGTCGTCGAAGGCTGACTGACGTTCGGCGGGGCCGAAATGACCGGGTTTCGGTAGACCGCCGATGGCGAGCTCCAACGGTTTGGGAATCCTGCCGGGCGAGGCGCCAAGGCGCGAAATGTAGCTGAGCGCGTCGCCTCGATAGTTGGTTTCCACCAGAAAAACCCGCCCCTGGGGCCCGACCAAGGATTTGAGCGTGGCGGCCAGGGCAGTGCGGGCCGCCGGGTCGAGGACGTGGAAGACGCCCCGGACAAAGACGTTCGAGTGGCCAAAGTCGGCTGCCAGGAGCTCGCCGGCCCCCGGAGCGGTGCAGTCGGCGGTGCGATAGTCCACGTTGCTGAGGTGAGCCGATTCGGTCAGCGCACGGGACGTGGCACTCGAGGCGACGTCCACCCCTATGGCCAGGGGGAAGTGGGCGGCCAGCAACCGGGTGAATGCACCGTTGCCGCAGCCGATATCAATGACCGGCAGCGCAGGGTTCAGGGTGCGGCTGAGGCCGGGAAGGTAGCTATTGAACTCCTGGTCCCCGCCGGCGTCCCACAACACGTCGCCGTCGGACCCTGTGCTTCGAATCCGGTGCCAATAGTTTTCCCAGGCGACATTACGATCCCTGGGCACCCCTGAGGAGAGCCTGATGACCGTAGGCAGCAGGAGGTATTTCTTCGGGAATGTCGGCACGCGTCAACACTAAACCCTCAGCGAGGGCAATCCTTTACCGATTAGCCCTGCCATTACTGCCGCTTCGGCCGGCCGGCCGAAAAAGTAACCCTGACCGTAATCGCAGCCCATTCGGTTCAGGAGCCTGGCCTGGTCAGCCGTCTCAATTCCCTCCGCGACCGAGAGGAGACCAGCCGCTTCGATCAGTTGCAGGACGGCAGCGACAAACTTCAACTGCCTCGGATCATCGACAATGTCTTCGATCAGCGAGCTGTCCATTTTCACCGCCTGGGCGGGAAGTTTCCTGAGGTAGCTGATGGACGAGTAGCCGGTACCGAAGTCATCGATTTCGACACCGACGCCAAGCTCCCGCAGCCCGAGCAAATTGGCGGAGCTCGCCTCCGGATCAGTCATCAGGGAAGTCTCAGTAATCTCGACGATAAACCGATCGGTGGGAACAGCATGCCTGGCGAGGGCCCGATCGATGAGGTCAGCCAGACCGGGGGCCCTGCTTTCAGCGGCGGACAAGTTGATTCGGACGGCAAAGTCCCGACCATCCAACACGTCCCCCCAATCTCCGAGCTGAGCAGCGACCGCGTTGATCATCCATTCACCGATATCGACGACCAGTCCACTCTCCTCCGCTATCCCAATGAAATGGTCCGGATAGAGCAGCCCACGGTCCGGGTGCTGCCAGCGCACCAGAGCCTCGGCGCCAATAATTGTGGAGGTCTGAAGGGAGACCAGCGGCTGGTAATGAACTCTGAGCTGACCTGCTGGGATGGCCTGACGCAGCTCCTCGAGAATGGTGAAACGCTCGTGCGTCGCTTGCAGCATGGCTGGGTGAAACACCTGGACATTGCTGCGGCCAAGGTTCTTCGCCACATACATTGCGGTATCGGCGTCGCGCATCATGTCTTCGCCCGACTGCCCGGCTTCACCGCACCGGACACCGATACTCGCCAGGATGCGGATGCTGGTCTCGGAAACGATCATCGCCGGCCGCAACGCGTAAAGGATACGCTCAGCGATTTCACAGGCGATCTCGTCGGCAGTTTGCGGCAACAAGACCGCAATCTCGTCGCCGCCCAGCCGTGCCACAGTATCGGATTCCCGGACGGTCGATTCAAGACGACGTCCCACTTCGATCAGCACCTGGTCGCCGGCAGAATGGCCGAGGCTATCGTTCACCGCTTTGAACGCGTCAAGATCCAGCAGAATCAATGCCGCAGGTTGCACCCCTGCGGCCGCGGCCAGCGTTTCGTCGTCAATCCGTCGGCGCAGCAAGGTTCGGTTCGGGAGACCGGTGAGACTGTCATACATAGCCATTCGTTCCAACTCGACCTGGGCCGCGTGCAAGCGGGCGGTCCGGTCACGGACCCGCTGCTCCAGGTCTTCATAGAGAACTTCGAGTTCCTCGGCCAGGAGATTCACACCGCTGATCACGGCGTCCATTGAATCCCGGGCGGGAGAAACTTCCATCCTGGCTGACAGGTCTCCGGAGGAGAGCCGGACAATTCCCTCCACCAAGGCGTCGAGCCGCTTGTCCACAAACTCTTCCGCCACTTACCTCTCCTTCAGCCAGCCAAGCGCGGCCGGTTCGGAGGTGAAGAATTTTGTGGGGCACGGTAGCGAGCTCACGCCCAGAATGAAGTTGGCAATGACCTTATCCACCTGCGAGGAGCCCAGGAGCGCAATCCGCGAGGCCGAGCACGGCAGACCGAACACCGTTCGCGCTCCCCGGCTGACGGCCTTCGTTGTCGCCATGTCAACGAGCATGGGGAGGCTTTCCCCAGCGCACAGCTTGTTCACCTGATCCATTGCCAGGCGGGCGTCGGCTTCAGTGATTGAGATGCCTCGCGCCCACCGCAGCCTCAGGATGTTGTCCGCACCGCGACTGAGGGTGGCGTCAATCCCCTGCACGCCGTCCGGCGGGAGCTCACCCACAACGGATCCTTCGGTAGCCCAACGCGCGCGACCAGGCGGAGGGGAGAGGGAAATATAATTCGGCGGGGGCCATGGTTACAGCATAGAACCTTCGGGGCGCCGCCCCGGAATGAGTCGGTCCCCCCGGATCAACCCGCCATCACCCGCGCCAGGGCGGCAAACCGCTCATTGTCCGGCAGGTCCTCGAGGAGCACTGACTGGCCGTCAGATCCGGCGAGGGGGATCCGCCAGTTGGGGTACTCGTCCTTGGTCCCCGGTTGGTTCTGGGTGCGCCGCTCCCCCACCGCATCCGTCAGCGCGACGCCGAGCAGCACCGAAGGAGTTCGCACAATGAACCGGTGCAGCGCTTCTACAGTTGATTCCACCGTGTCGGCGGCGCCTCCGGCAGTTGGTCCCGTCACTGCACGGACCAGTGCCAGCACCGAGTCCTGGGCGGCCTGGTCGGCCGAGCGTTCTTCCTCAACCGGTCGGTTCAGCAACCCAAGTGACTCCCGCAGGTCAACGTGTTCGCCCG
>NZ_ASZW01000115.1:4942-12893 GCF_000468215.1 Arthrobacter sp. CAL618
GGCGGCAGGTCGTGGGTGGTGACGCTGGTCAGGCATGCCTGGCGGTAGCTTTCGGGACGGCGCGGGCCGTCGTCGTCGTGCTCGAACCAGAGGATCGAGGTGCCCAGGATGCCGCGCTCGGCCAGGTAGTCCTGCACCCCGGGCTCAAACACGCCGAGATCTTCGCCGATGACGACGGCGCCGGCCCGCTGCGCTTCGAGGGCCAGGATGCCGATGAGCGCCTCGTGGTCGTAATAGACGTAGGTGCCGTCGCCGGACCCGCCGCCGGCGGGGATCCACCAGAGGCGAAACAGGCCGAGGATGTGGTCCACGCGGATACCACCGGCGTGTTTGAGGACCGTGCGCAGCATGTCCCGATAGGCGGTGTACCCGGATTCGGCCAGGCGGCCAGGATGCCACGGCGGCTGGCTCCAGTCCTGGCCCTGCTGGTTGAACATGTCTGGTGGTGCGCCGACGCTAATCCCTTCCGCGAGGACGCTGCGCAGGGACCACGCGTCGGACCCGTGGGAGTGCACGCCGACGGCCAGGTCATGGATGATACCGATGGTCATCCCGGCGTCGAGCGCGCCCTGCTGCGTTGCGGCAAGCTGCTCATCGCAGAGCCATTGCAGCCAGAGGTAGAACCCGATCCGGTCCGCCAGGGCTACGCGCCGGGTGTCGAGGTAGGACTGGTCGTCCCATTCGGGTGCTCCCGCGGGCAGGGTTTCTGCGAGCGCGCACCAGAGGGCGAAGCTTTCCAGGCCCTCACCTTCCTGCGCCCGAAACTCATCGAAGGAACGTTGTCTTTCGTCGCTCAGTGGCACCTGGTGGATGCTCTCCAGCGCGCTGAGCTTCGCGGCGTAGCTGCTGTCCCGGTCCAGAATGTCAGCGTCGCTGTTGGCCTGCCGCAGGGTCACAGCATCGTGTTCGATGGCATCCCGCGCCCCGGCAGTCAACGCCGCGTACTCGGGGACGTTCTCCACCCGAAGATAAAGCGGGTTGAAGAAGCGCCGGGTAGACGGCAGATACGGTGAGGGTTCGACAGGAGGAGCGGGTTCGGCGGCATGCAAGGGGTTAATCAGCACAAACCCCGCCCCCCTGCTCGCCGAGAAGGCTGCCAGCTGACCCAAGTCAGCGATGTCCCCGACCCCCCACGAGTCCTTGGACCGCACCGAGTACAGCTGGGCCATCAGCCCCCAGGTTCGGTTGAGCCGCGCCGTGGTGTTCAGCCGCTGTGGAGTCACAACCAGTGTGCACTCTGCGACGGCGCCATCGGCCTGGACCGCGTGCAGGGTATGCCACCCGAGCGGCAAATCACCCGGGAGGGTGAGGTGCAGGCGTTCCAGGGGGACGCCGTCGATCTCTGACTGCTCAACGGCGCTGCCGGACAGCTCCAGTTCCCTCAGCTGTCCGTCTTCGAGCAAGAGGCGAATGGTCGGCCGGCTTCCCGCTGGGGTAATAATCGGAACGTCCTGGACCACCGTTTCCCGGCCGACGACGACGGGAGGGAGCGTCCGCCGCCAGGGAGCCGTTTCGGCGTCGTGCAGCGCCCGGACGGCGTCGTCGTTCGTTTCGCAGGCAACACCGAGCGCGCTCAGCACTTTCGTCAGGGTCTGCGGGCTGACACTCTTTTCCTGGCCGTCCCAGCCCCGGAACGCTGTGCCCACGCGGTGAGCCTCGGCGAGGCGGATCAGGAGGTCTGGCTCGGGTGGTCTGGACGTGCTGGATGTTTCGGTTGCAGGCATACCCTCAAACCTAGGGGGTTGAGAGGTGGTTCGCTACGCTGAACCGATGAATGAACAGCAGCAAACCCGGCTCACAGCGACCGTGACCGGAACCGTGCAGGGTGTCGGGTTCCGCTATTACACCCGCAAACGGGCTCTGGCGCTGGGGCTCTCAGGCATCGCCTCGAACCGGGCAGACGGGTCAGTGCTGATCGTGGCCGAGGGCGCCGACCGGGCGGTCCATGAACTGGCCTCCTGGCTTGGCTCCGCCGCCGCTCCCGGACGGGTGAACGACGTCGACGGGTCCTACGGTGCTCCGACCGGCGAGTTCACTGATTTCTCAACCGAATAAGTCCCGCTGGGCGGCCGGCTGGCACCTTCCGCGTGCGGGAAACTCGAACCAGGCCTACCGGACCCAGACGTGCGGGGCGGGGCGCCTGGTGCTGGGCAATGAGTTGTTCAGGCGCCACTCGTGGATCCATTCCGGCAGGACCAGGGCGGCAGGGGGCTGCCCCAGGGCGGCGAAAATGTCTTCGTTGCTGACCGGGCCGTTCTTGGAGACCAGCCGGGTGGCGATGACCGCCTTGGCGTAGATTTCGCCACCACTGACCATCCGCTGCTCGAAGTAGATGGCACGCTCGTCGAACCCGACAATGCGGGTCTCGATGGTGTACTGCTGACCCAGGGTCAGGGATTTGCGGAAGCTGATGGTCTCGCCGTTGGCTACCGGGCTCCAGCCCCTACGCCGCATCATTGACCAGGTGCCGCTGCGGATCATCAGGTCGAACCGGCCCAGGTCCATGAGGGAGAAATACATGCCGTTGTTGACATGCATTGCGATGTCAATGTCCGTGGGCAGGACGCGGAGCGGCAATGAAGACTCTCCCCAGATACTCAACTTTGGGCGGCGTCTGGAGGTGAACAGGGTCAGCAGGGTCCGAAACAGAAGGTGCATGAACCTATATTACCGGCCAGTAACATTCGGGATGCAAGCACGCGATGAGTCTTTGCGGCCGGACGAGCCCCGCACCGGTTCCTGGCCGCCGGGCTCACGGCCTTCCGCCGGCATTGTGCCTAGACTCGGGTAATGACAGCTCCGTATCCGTACGCCCTTCCCTTCGACCGGTACCGTGCGCTGCTGGCCCGCGACCACTCCCGGATGGTTGAGTTGGCACCCTCGGCCCTGATCTCTGCGGTATCCGCCTGCCCGGGCTGGACCGGGGAGGACCTGATTCGCCACACGGCGATGGTGTACCTTCACAAGTCCGAGTCCATCCGGACCGGTGCCAGGCCGACCGGGACCTGGCCGCCACCAGAGCTGGACCAGATGCAGCCGATCCCCGCGCTGCAACAGTGCTACGCGCGGCTGATGGACCAGTTCGATGCCCACGCACCAACGGATCCGGCTTTCACCTGGGTCAAGGACGACCAGACGGTCGGCTTCTGGATCCGCAGGCTCGCCCACGAAACGTCCATCCACCGCTATGACCTCGAATCCGCGCTGGGCCATCCCCACCCAATCGACCCCGACCTTGCGGTGGACGGCATCGATGAAATCCTCACCGTGATGCTCGTCCGGAGCAAGCCCGACGACGACGCCAGCGGCGCCACCATCACCCTGCGGAGCGCAGGACTAGCCTGGACCCTGGCTATCGCCCCGGACGTCGTCACCCTTGAACGCCAGGTCAGTGACCGGGCTGATGCCCAGATCAGCGGCAGGCCCGCCGAGTTGCTGCTCTGGCTCTGGGGCCGTGGACCACTGCCGGAAGGAAACCCGCAGAGCGGCGCGGCGGACGAACTCCGACGACGTCTGGCTTCAGCCACCTAGGGCAGCGACCCTGGGCCGCCACCTCACCGTAGTGATGCCGGAGGACGACCTGACAACGGCAACACCCCGACGGCTACCCCGGGTTCCGCCGCGACCGCGAACAACGTCAGACCCTGATGTCCTCTGACTGGAAGAGGGCGCTCACCGATTCTCCGGTGTGGATACGGCGGATCGCTTCGGCGAAGGCGTTGGCCACCGAAATGACTTTCAGTTTCGGATGAGCCTTGTCTTCCCCGATGGGAACGGTGTCGGTGCAGAGCACCTCAATGACGTCGTCGCGCTCGGCGATCCGCTCGACGGCTCCGTTGGAGAAGATGCCATGGGTGCAGACCACCCGCGCCTTCCGTGCTCCCATTTTCGCCAGGTGATCCAGCAACTCCAGAACGGTGCTGCCGTTGGCGATCTCGTCGTCAAGCACCACGATGTCTTTGTCTCTGACGTCGCCGATGATGGAGGTGATTCGGACTTGGTCATTCTCAAACCGTTCCTTGGCCCCGGCGGCGACCGGCGTGCCCAGCAGTCGGGAGAACGCGGTCGCGGCCTTCGCGTTGCCCAGATCAGGAGACACCACGATGGCGTTACTCAGGTCCAGGTCCTTGAAATGGGCGGCGAGTTCCCGCAGGGCGTGCAGCTGATCCACGGGAACGCCGAAGAACGCCTGCACCTGCGGCGCGTGCAGGGTCATGGTGAGGACCCGGGATGCGCCAGCGGTGGTGAGAAGATCCGCCACCAGCTTGCCGCCGATGGAGATGCGCGGTGCGTCCTTCTTGTCGGAACGCGCGTACGAATAGTGTGGCATCACGGCCGTGATGCGTCCCGCGGAGGCCCCGCGGGCGGCGTCGATCATCATGAGCAGCTCCATCAGGTTCTCCTGCACTGGCTTGACCAGCGGCTGCACAATGAATACGTCCCGTTCACGGCAGTTTTCCAGCAACTGCACTTCCAGGCAGTCGTTCGCGAAGCGCTGCAGCCGTGACGGGAGCAGCGGCACACCCAGGTGCCCGCAGATCTCCTCGGCGAATCCCCCACTTGCTTGTCCACTGAAAACAGCGATCTCTTTGATCAACGGCTTACCTTTCCACGGCAGTTGGTGGGGATGATGCTGTGGACACCATTGTCGTACAGATTGACCCGCGGCGGTTGCCGGTGAAGTAACGTTGGTGCCGGATCGGAGCCCTACCGAACCGACAATGACGTCTATTCACAGGAGAACCCAGCCATGCCGACCTCCGGTCCCCCAGCAAAACAAAAAACATCAGCGGTGTCGGCTGCGATGCGTCCGATCAACTCGGTGGTTGAACGCTTCCTCCCCAGCGCGCTGGTGTTCGCCGTCGTACTCAGCCTCGTCGTCGCTGTCGCCGCGCTGATTTTCACGGATGCGGGGCCGGTTGACGTCCTCAACGGGTGGGGCGACGGCCTGTCAGGGTTGCTCGCCTTTATGACCCAGATGGCTCTCATCCTGTTGCTCGGCCACGCGCTGGCCCACACCGGGCCGGTCCGGAAACTGCTGGCCCGTCTCGGCGGGATCCCCCGAAGCCCGATGCAGGCCTATGTTTTCGTGTTCGTGGTTGCCGCCACGGCGTCGCTGATCACCTGGGGGCTGGGCCTCGTCGTCGGCGGCCTGCTCGCCAAAGAGGTTGCCGCGCAGGCCCGCGAGCGCGGCATGGCACTGCATTTCCCGATGCTGGTCGCAGCAGGGTTCTCCGGTTTCGTGGTGTGGCATATGGGCTACTCGGGGTCCGGCCCCTTGACCGCGGCGACCGAGGGTTCATTCATCGCCGAGCAGCTCGGCACCACCATCCCCATCACCGAAACCACCTTCTCCTGGTGGAACATCACTGCCGCCATCGCCACGATTGTCCTGGTGAGCGCGGCCCTGGCACTGGTGTCTCCCCGCTCCGGGGACAGGATTTCCGAGCTGCAGGTCGACGCCCGGCACACCGATGACGTCGCGCTGAACGACGACGTCGTCACCCCCGCCGACCGCATCGACGCCAGCCGTATCCTCACCACGTTGTTGGGCATGGCGCTGGTTGCCTACCTGGTGGTCCACTATGTGCAGGGCGGCACCGCCACCCTGGACATCGTCAATTGGACGTTCCTCGCCCTGCTATTCCTCCTGGTCCGCAGCCCCTTCGAGCTGATCGCGCTGACCAAGAACGCTGCGTCAAACGTCGGCGAAATTCTTCTCCAGTTCCCTCTCTACGCCGGAATCATGGGCATCATGACGACGACGGGCCTCATCAACGTGGTTTCGGACGCGTTCGTGAGCATCGCCAACCCCACCACGTTTGGTTTGTTCGCCCTGCTCTCCGCAGGGTTGGTGAACTTTTTCGTACCATCAGGTGGCGGACAGTTCGCGGTGCAGGCACCGATCATGCTCGACGCAGCCGAACGGCTGGGCGTAGACCCCGCAGTAGCGATCATGGCCGTGTCCTACGGCGACCAGTGGACCAATATGATCCAGCCCTTCTGGGCCCTGCCGCTGCTGGCGATCGCTGGCCTGAAGATGCGCGACATCCTGGGCTACACCATGGTTACCCTGATCGTCTCAGGTGTGGTGTTCGCCGGGATCCTGCTGATTGTGGGGGCAAGCTAGGGCACGCCGGGACCGCCCAGCACCGCAGGCAGGCCCTGGTCCTTCACGAGGCGGCGAAGCCCGCCTTTCGGTGGCACCACCACCGGGGTGGGCCAGCGCGGGGGCAGGTTGTCCCCGAGGGTGACCCGGCGGATCTTGCGCCCCGCCAATGGCAGCACCCAGTCGTGGATCCATCGGCGCTGGGCGCGTTCCCACTCCCTGAATGTCCTTGGGACCGCTGGCTCCCAGTCCTTCAGTTTCACTGAGTGCTGCACCTCCAGGAGGTCCAGCACTCGGGTGGCCATGTATTTGTGGCCAGCCTTCGACATGTGCAGCCGATCCGGCCCCCACATGCGCCGGTCCTCATAGGCTTCGAAGCCCCAGTAATCCACCAGGTCCGCGCCGTACCGGTCCGCGATCTGGCGGACGCCGTCGTTATAGAGCTGGTGGCGCTTGCGCAGCAGCCGGAGCGCGGGGGACACATCGACGTCGTACCCCGTGAACAGGAGCACCCTGGCCCCGGTCGCCGCCAACGGTGCCACCAGCTCCTCGTACGCCGTGAGGAGGAGCGGCACCGAGGTTCCGGCGTCGAGAATGTCATTGCCTCCGGCGTAGAGGGTGATCAAGGTGGGGCGCAGTGCCAGCGCTGGTTCCAGTTGCTCGGCGGTGATGTGGCGCAGTCGTTTGCTGCGCACCGCCAGGTTTGCGTATTCCCATCCCGGCTGGTCCTTCGCCAGCCGTTCGGCCACCCGGTCGGCCCAGCCGCGGACGCCGTTGGGCAGGTGTTTGCTCGGATCCCCCACCCCCTCGGTGAAGGAATCGCCGAGCGCCACGTACCGCCGTGTGCGCTCGCTCATACCGCGGTGGCGGCTACACCGCCCTGTGCCTCAGAGACGAAGCAGCGCATGTTCCTCCATGACCTCTTCATAGTGCTGGACCAACAGCTCGCAGAGCACCGGCCAGGTGCGGCCCTGCACGCTCGCGAAGGCGGCCTCCGCGAACGCCTGACGTTTCGCGTCATCCCCGATCAGGTCCATCACCTGGCCGCGCATCTGGTCCAGGTTGCCGGCCGTATAGAGCCAACCGGTACGGGAGATATCGACGAGGTCCAGGGGTCCGCCCCGGCCGGTGGCAACGACCGGCACGCCGGAGGCCATGGCCTCCTGGATGGTCTGGCAGAAGGTTTCGAGTTCGCCGGGGTGCACAAAGAGGTCAAGGCTGGCGACGGCTGCTGCCAGTTCCTCCCCACCGAGGAACCCCGTGAAGACCGCGTTCGGGAGGGCCTCCTCCAGGGCGCCCCGCAGGGGGCCATCGCCGATGATCACCAGTCGGGTGTTTTCGATATCAGCCAGGACCCGCAGATCCTCAACCTGCTTCTCGGCGGCGAGCCGGCCAACGTACCCGATCAGGCGTTCCCCTCCGGGGGCGAGCACCGACCGCAGTTTGTGGTCCCGCCGACCGGGGTGGAACCGTCGCGTATCGACCCCCCTCCGCCACAGATGCACCCGCGGAATACCGTGCCCGCGCAGCTGGTCGACAGCTGAGGTGGACGGCGCCAGGGTGCGGGCGGCGCCTGAGTGAATGTTCTCCACCCGCTGCCACGCCCAATTGGCGAGGAATGGGACACCGTAGCGGGCGGCGTAGCCGGGGACATCAGTCTGGTAGACGGCAACCACGGGAATGCCAAGCTGCTCGGCAGCACGCACCGCCCGCCACCCCAGCTCAAAGGGCGAAGCGAGGTGGATGATGTCCGGTGCGAAGTCCGCCAGAATATTGCGTACCCGGGTGACACCGCCCAGCGCCACCCGAACGCTCCCGTACCCGGCCAGGGGCACGGCGGGC
>NZ_ASZW01000115.1:12903-26407 GCF_000468215.1 Arthrobacter sp. CAL618
GTCCACGGTTAGGCTCAGCCCCGCCGGCCCCGGAGGGGGCGATCACCAGCACCTCGTCGCCTCGCGCCGCGAAATGCTCGAGCATTTTCTGGACGGAATGGGTTACCCCGTTCACGGCGGGCAGGAATGTTTCAGCAACAATCACGATCCTCACACCCCCACGGTGCCACCGCCGGATTGGTCAGAGGTGACGGGCGGGTGTCCCCGATCCGAAGGGTCGGTGAACAGCAGGCGACGACGACGACGGGTAGCGGCGGCCCGACCGACCCTACGGCCAGAGCAGGGCCCGTGACCAGCCGTCGCCGTCACTGGCATAGCGCAACCGCAGGTGCCGACGTTCGGGGTCGGCCTGCCAAAACTCGACGGTGTCCGGGACCACCGTGTAAACCGTCCAGGTGGCCGACCCGGGAGCGGCAGCTTCACCGTCGAGGGCGTCGAACCGATCCAGCTGGGCAGCGACGGCGGCGTCGAGTTCCTCCCGATCGCGCAGGCGGCTGCTCTGCTCACCGGCGAGCACCAGCGCTCGCGCCACCGGGTGGCGGCGGCGGAAGTCGGCGTCGTTCTCCTCGACGCCCGCGGGGCGAACCTTGCCCCTGATGCGGATCTGACGGCCCATCGTGGGCCAGAACAGGGCCAGGGCGGCCGCCGGGGAACCCTGCAGTTGGCGGCCTTTGGGACTGTCGCTGCTGCTGGCGAAGGAAAACCCCTGCTCAGTCACGTCTTTCAGGATCACCACTCTGGCGTCGGGGAGGCCGTCCCGATCCACCGTTGCAACGGTGACTGAATGCGGTGCCATCACCGCGGCATCGACAGCAGCCGCCAGCCATTCATGGAAGAGGTGCACCGGCGAATCCGGCACGGCTGCAGGATCGAAGTGAGGCAGCTCATCGGGGAAGACCGCGACCCCGTGCACCAGGTCGCGCAGTGATTGGTGATCATTCATCCCCTCAGCCTAGGCCCCGCCGTCGCGTTAGAGTCGACCAATGACATCCGACAAGGACCATTTCGTTGGCGGCAGGGATTACACCCGCTGGACCACCCCGGTGGGACGGGTCACAGTGCGCTGGGTGCGTGCCCTGGCCCGCTGGGTCGGACCGCGCTGGGCCATGCTGCTGATCCTGGCGGTCGGCGTCGGCATCGCGGTGTCCCTGGCCCTCGCGTCGGCCGAAGTGTATGAGGCGGTCGCGGAAACGGATGGGATTGCCGTCCTGGACCAGCCGGCCCTTGATGCGTCAGTGCAGCTACGTAATCCGGTCCTCGTGGCGCTGGCGAGCGGTTTCACGTTCCTTGGCGGTCCGATCATGATGCCGCTGCTTACCGCCGCCGCGATCGCCGGCCTGTGTTTTCGACGCCGGTCCCTGACACCGCTGGTCCTCGTGGCGGTCGCAGCCTCCGGGTCGCTGCTGATGACCGTGCTGGGGAAAAATGCGATCGGACGGCTGCGCCCACCGCTTGAGTTTGCGGTCCCACCGTACGAATCGTCGCCGTCGTTCCCGAGCGGACACACGCTGAACGCCATGGTGATCAGCGGCATCATCGCGTACCTGCTCGTGCTGGGGGCGCACCGCAATCGCTCACGCGCCCTGATCATCGCTGGCGCTCTGATATTCACCCTTTTGATGGCCGCCACCCGGGTCTATCTGGGCCACCATTGGGTCACGGATGTGGTGGTTGCTGCCACGCTCGGCCTCGGGTGGCTGGCAGTGGTGATCACCACGCATCGGCTCTGGCTCACAATCTCCGACCCGCGTGAGCCCACCTAGCCGGACCGCTACGGGGTGGTTGGTCCGAGTGGCCAGCGCAGGAGTGCTGCAATCCGGTGCGGGTCGAGCGCCCCGGGCGGGAACAGCACGACGTCGGCGTCGGTGAGCGCGGCGGCGCGAAGGAGAGCCGAGGGCGCTGAAAGGGTACCGATCAGACGGGCGCCGGAAATCTCGTTCGTCGAAGCCGCGATCCAGGGTTCGGCGGCGAGCGCCAGCAACCGCTGCTCGTCCCAGGCGGAACGCTCAATCAGGAGAGTCCCCACCTGACCCTGCTGAAGCGCATGAACCACAGCACCCAGTCCTGCCACAGACTCGGGATGCTCCCTTCCCTGCTGGTTCTCGAAACGCTCCAGCAGTTGCTGCTGCTCTCCAGCGACACAGGCAGCCACCCGCGACGACACCTCCCGGGCAAACGCATCCCGGTCAGCCCCATCCGTCCGGGTGTGGCTCTCTACCACGCTCAGGATGGCCCGGCTCGCCTCCGACAGCTGTTCTGCCACGAGGTTCCGCGCCCGGATATCGCCGGCGAGGATCAGCAGTTTCGCGCGGCTATTCCGCACCACCCGATCAATTTCATCGGCAATTTCCCCCGCGTTGGCGCGCCAGATGTTTTCGGTCCGGTGCAGATACCCACCCTGTGACGTGCCACCGCCCGGGATCTTCTTGAGGTTTTCGGTGGACCCTTCCACCTCGGTGCTTTCGTCGTCGGACCTGTTGACCCGATGCAGGTGGATGGTTCCGCCGTCGCGGCCCGCCTCCGCCACCACATAGGCAAACTCCTGGGGGCGGTGCCGGACCAGGGGCACCAGGTTGGGGACGGGGCCGACGTCGTGCACCTCCTGCATCACCAGCCGGCCTGGGAGGAACTCGTCAAATGCCACCTCGCCGTCGTTGACCAAGAGGAATCGCGCCACGGGGTCTGGCAGACCCTTTGCCGAGCTGCCGAGCGCGGCGCCGACCGCCTGGATATCCTGCCGGCCTGCACCGGCCTTGTGGAGGGCCGCGGCGATCGCGTCGGGGCGTGCGTCATCGGCGTGGAGGGAGTCCCCGGACCCGGTACTGGCGTCCATATAGATGGTGCACCATGGGCCGGGTCGTTTGTACAGGGCGCTATGGGAATGCAGTGCTGCAGTCATCTCACCCCACCCGATTTCCACTCGCGACGGCCGCGCTGCGGCTCCCATGACGGTCTTCCTGTGGTGTCCCGCAGCTTCATGGCGGGCCTCCTGGTTCCTCCGGTGATCGACTTTGACCTCGCCGGAAATGTAGGGTTGCATTCGGTTTACCACTCTTCGCCTCTGATGAACAGACCCAGACGATGCGCAGCAAGTCCGCAACACCCCGAAAGTTCGACGACAGGCAGGACGCCGGCCGCCAACTCGCCCACGCTCTCCTGCCGTTCGCCGGTTCCCCCGGGCTGCTGGTCCTTGGGCTTCCCCGCGGAGGCGTGCCGGTCGCCGCCGAGATTTCGGCGGCGCTGAGCTGCCCGCTCGACGTCGTTCTGGTCCGCAAGATCGGAGTGCCGGGGTTCGACGAGCTGGCCATGGGTGCTGTCGCAACCGCCGGCGGTAGCCTCAGCACCGTCCGCAACGAACGAGTCATTGCGGGCCTGACCGGTGACGGCAACGCAGCCTTCGAGGCGGCGATCGCCCCCGAACTGGTTGAACTGGCACGCCGGGAGGAACTGTATCGGGCCGGGTTGCCGCCGCTGGAGATCGCTGGGCGGACCATCGTCATCGTCGACGACGGCGTGGCCACCGGCGCCACCCTCCGCGCTGCCCTCCACGCCGTCCGACAGCTCCGCCCAGCCCAACTGTGGGTGGCAGCCCCGGTCTTCCTCGGACACTCCCTTGCCGGAATCCGTCCGCTGGCCGATCAGACGTTCTGGCTGTGGGACGCGGCGTCGCTCGGATCCGTCGGGCAGGCGTACCACCAGTTCGGGCAGGTGCCCGACGACGAGGTGCAACGACTCCTGCTGCGGCCCCCGGAATAAAAACTACCCATCGAGGGGTTGACATAACTAGATTGCTGGCAGTGGCCAGCCCCCTCCCGCACGTCACAACCTAAAGGACCAGCATGCCCACGGCCAGCATCAACGCCGAACCCTGCCGCACCGACCCCACCCCCGGCGGTGGCAGCCGCATCCGCAGCCTGCGTTCCCTGAAGCGGGGTGACCGCATCGAGGCCCGGCTCCAGCGCGAGGTGCTCTACCGCGGGCAGGTCGAGGAAACCGCCCCCGGACTGGGGACCGTCTGGATGCGCGACGACGCAGTGGATACCCGGTTGGCGCTCAGCCAGGACGACTTCACCTTCTGGACCACCTAACCCGCCACCTTCCTCGGCGCCCCGTTGCCCGGAGCCCGTTACCCAGCCCGTTGCAGAAACGGCCGAAAGGCCAAGACCTGCCGCTTGCACACTGCGGTTTCTGGTCCTCCGGGCCGTTTCTGCTAATGATCGGCCACAATTGAGGCATGGATTCCTTACTGCCGCGGGAACGAATCGAACCCGCTCCGGGCGCCGTCCACCTACCCGGCTGGCTCAGCCTCGAGCAGCAACGCGAACTGGTTGTCGCGTGCCGCGGGTGGGCGGCAGGGCCCGTCCCGATGCGGGCCGCCCGCATGCCCAACGGATCGATGATGTCGGTCAAGACCGTGTGCCTGGGCTGGCACTGGCAGCCCTACCGGTACACCAAGACCGCCGACGACGCCGGTGGCGGCCAGGTGGCCGAGTTCCCGGAGTGGTTGGCCCAGCTGGGCCGCGATGCAGTGACCGCTGCCTACGGCGGTCCGAACAGTTACGCACCCGACGCCGCCCTGGTGAATTTCTACGATGATGGGGCGGCGATGGGAATGCACCAGGACAAGGATGAGCGGTCCCCCGCCCCAGTGGTTTCCCTGAGCATCGGCGACTCCTGCGTCTTCCGCTTCGGCAACACCGAGACCCGAAACAAGCCCTGGACCGACCTTGCCCTCGAATCAGGTGACCTGTTCGTCTTCGGAGGCCCTTCCCGTTTTGCCTACCACGGTGTACTGAAAACCCAGCCGGGAACCAGCGATCCGGCACTTGGCCTCAAAGGCAGGCTGAACATTACGCTCCGCGAAACCGGGCTCACCGCACCCCGCGCCTAGTCCGGATCCAGACCCTAGTTCTCGTCCTGGGTCAGCAAACCCCGCACATAGGCCGCCTGTCCGACGTGCTGCATGCAGTCTTCGATCACGCTGACCAGTCGGACCTGAAGCGTCACGGGAGGGTTCCAGGAAGTGTCGACGATCCGGCTCAGGTCCGCCTCGTCGAGCCCGGTAACAAACTCCAGCGTGCGTGCGTGCACGGCGTCGAAATAGTCGACCAATAGGTCAGCACTGGCGGGGCGAACTTTACTGACCTGTGCCGAGGAATGTCCGTACCCCGTGTCCGATTCATCGAGGTCCAGGGCGAAACGTCCAGCCCAACCGCCGACGACCCATAATTCCGGGAGCGCTGCGGCGTCGGCAATGTGGTTGTCCTGGACCCGCGCCAGATGCCAGACCAACCAGGCGATTGAATTTCCTGCCGCGCTGCCGGGGCCGGCGGGTCTGAACGCCAGTTGACTCGGGTCCAGACCGGTGACGGCCCTGCGCACAGCGTCCGGAATTCTTCCGTAGGCCTCTTCAAGGGTTGCCGTTGCACTCATCGTGTTGCCTCCGTCTATTCGTCGCGTCGTCCCTGAGTTATAAACCCGCTTCGCGGTAGAAGCCAGCGATATGGTCGGCGATCAGGACTGAGGCATCCGGCCCCGGCGAGCGGGCGGCGTCGTCGTTGTCGTCGTCGTCGGCGGCGTTGTTGCTGTTGTTCCCGTCGGCGATCGCCTGAAAGATGGCCCGATGCTCGGCTCGCAAGCGTTCAACAGTGCGGGTCCAGTCCGGCAGGCGGCTGGTTAACTCCAGCGTGTAGGACTCGATCGACCCGCGAAGCGAGGACATCATCGCGCCGATCAGCACATTCCCGGCCGCTTCGGCGAGCGCCACATGAAACAGGGCATCGAGGCGGAGGAATTCGGCGGCCGCCAACCCGGGATTGTCCATCTCATCCAGGAGGTCCTCGGCGACAGCCATGGAGGGCGCGGTGGCTTGTGCCTGCCCGACGGCCCAGGTTTCGAGCAGCAAACGCGTTTGGACTATGTCTTCCACTGGAAGATGCGAACTGGCCACGTGGAAGCGAAGAGCTGCGCCGAGCGCCACGGCAGGGTTTGCGGTGATCACTGTGCCAGCACCAGGGCCTGACCCTACCCCTGCCCGCACCACCCCCATCGCCTCAAGGACACGGATGCCTTCCCTGGCCGATGCGCGGGACACGTTCAATTGCTCAGCAACCGCGCGCTCGCCTGGCAGCCGCTGGCCAACGGCCAGCCGACCCGCAGCCAACTCGGCTTCAATCCACGACAGCACGAGCTCATGGTTACGCATGCACCAATAGTAGTCAGCGGTCGGACCACAGGGACAAAGCACGAAGGCGCAACGCAACCGCTGGCAGCTATCAATGCTTGCGTGGCTGGGCCGGGTGACGGTAGAGTCCACCAAAAGCCCTGTGGTCCGACCACACCGGATTGAAGCGAGGTCAGCATGCCATCCCAGATTCCCCCAGCACTCAAACGACGCATCCCGAAAGTCAAGGACCTCGCCCCCCTGATGCAGTTCAAGAAACCTGAACTGGGCGCTGCTGCCCGGTTGAGGCGCGCCAGCACTATCTGGGATCTCCGTGATCAGGCCAAGCGGCGCACTCCTACCGCCCCCTTTGACTACACGGATGGCGCGGCGGAAGCGGAAATTACCTTACGGCGGGCCAGGGGCGCATTCCTCGACCTGGAATTTCGGCCCGGCATCCTCCGCAATGTGGAGACGGTTGACACCTCGGTGTCCGTGTTGGGTCAGCCATCCGCCCAGCCCTTCGGCATTGCCCCCACCGGTTTCACCCGGATGATGCAGTCTGAAGGCGAATATGCCGGTTCGCAGGCGGCCGAGGCCGCTGGCATCCCTTACACGCTGTCCACCATGGGCACCGCCTCCATCGAGGATGTGGCTACGGCAGCCCCGAATGGGCGGAACTGGTTCCAGCTCTACCTGTGGACCGACCGGGACCGGTCAATGGAATTGATCAGCCGCGCCGCCAAGGCGGGCAATGACACCCTTATGGTCACCGTCGATACTGCGGTGGCCGGGTCGCGGCTTCGTGATGTGCGCAATGGCCTCACCATCCCGCCAGCACTCACCGCGAAGACGGTACTGGACGCGTCCTACCGGCCGGCCTGGTGGTTCAATTTCCTCACCCATGAGCCGTTGGCTTTCGCCTCGTTGTCCCGCTATTCGGGAACCGTGGCCGACCTCATCAATTCCATGTTCGATCCCACCCTCACCTACGAGGACCTTGACTGGCTCCGTGAGGTCTGGAAGGGCAACCTGGTGGTGAAGGGCATTCAGACAGTCGACGACGCCAAGAAGGCCGTTGACCACGGAGTGGACGGAATTGTGCTGTCCAATCACGGCGGTCGCCAACTGGACCGGGCACCAATCCCTTTGCATCTGCTCCCGGACGTCGCGGCCGCACTGAAGGGCAAGACGAACATCATGCTCGATACCGGCATCATGAGCGGCGGCGACATTGTGGCGGCACTGGCTCTCGGCGCCGACTTCACCCTGATTGGGCGGGCCTACCTGTACGGGCTGATGGCAGGCGGANCGAGCCGGTGTGGACCGGACCATTGAGATCCTCAGCAAGGAGACCGCGCGGACCATGCAACTGCTCGGCGTAAACCGCGTGGAAGACCTCAACCCCGACCACGTGCGACTGCTCTAGCGGCTCACGCTGCTCACGGGCGGCTAGTCTCGCGGGAGCTTGCGGTGCGCTTCAGCCTGCTGGTTCTTGCCGTCGTTGTGCGCCTTCGACCCCCTCTTGACGAGGTCGGCGTATTCCCTCATCGACCGACCACTGCGATTGTGCGGTGCACCCCCGAACCCTGGAAGGTCCAGCGCACACACTGGCCCGGACCGCTCCAGGTGCGGAGCAAGCTGTTCGAAGTAATAGGATGAGACGCCAATACCGCAGACGAGTACGAACGGGTGCCGACCCCGAGCGCCGACGGAATTCACTCGGGTCCAGAGTTTCCCGCTATACACGCGGTCGACGCGAATTCTTTCGTCTTTATTTCTGGTCACGTCCTATTAACGACGATAAAACGTTCAAGTGACAGATTTGGGGCTAGTATCAATCTTGAAACCCGCTTTTTGCGGGTTTCATCGACTACTGGGACCAAGCGAATGGAGCACCAGCGGATGAATTATCCGTTGCAGTACCGGCGTGCTCGTGCGCTGGTTTACGCGGTACTCCTGTTCTGGGTGTGGGCCTGGCTCGGCAGCAGCTTCTTCATCGCCAGCCTCTTCGGATCCCCTGTTCACGCGCTGCTGGCAATGTATGCCCTCAGCGTCGCGGTCCTGGTCTCAATTCCCGCATTACTGCTGGCCGTAGCCCGCATGCTTCTCACTCGGACGCGCGCGCAGACAGGCAACAGAGTTAGCCCCGTGGTGACCGATCTGAGTGCGCGGCGCTCCTCTGAACCAGCTCCCACCCACGAGCCTGACTGGTGGTTCTCGGACAAAGCGTCCTGAGTTTGGCAAAACCTGCGGGAATCCTTCGGGTATTTCGGAAAGACTTTGCCAAATTGGGGCGGTCCTCGTAGTAATAACAAACCATACTTTTGAGGTGACCTTTAGAGGTTCGGCGCTTGTGCGTGCCGAACCTGTTTTGTGTGTAGGACCTCCCGGGATCTGCCGCAAAGCGGTCAAGTCTCTCGCCCCGGTTGAGTTAGGAACAAACATATGCGCGTCTTCAGGCGATCCGCCGCGGCTCTGACCGCCCTGATCCTCTTGGCATCAACACTGCCCACCATGACCGCAGAGTCCGCCACGGCCGCCCCTCTCGCGCCAGCGGAAACCTCGGTCGTTGAGCCGGCGCCAGCAGATCCCGCGGAAACCGCGTTGGTTGAACCGACCGCGCCGGCGGCAACCGCGTCCGAAGAACCAGCTGAATCGACGTCAGTCACGCCCGAAGAGCCTGCAATCGTCGAACCGGTCGAACCAGTCGACTTGACGTCAGTTGACCCGAACAGCAAAGACATCTTCGACCAGGTAGGCGGCGCCCCGCGCTCCATACACACCTACGAACCCGGCTATGACTTCGAAACCAACGGACAGCCCCTCGGACTCCAGCGTGAAGGCGCCGCCACCGCGGAGCCGCAGGATGTTCCAGCCAACATCGTCCCCGCACAACGCCAGGGCACCATCAAAGTCAAGCTGGTCACCGTCAAGCTGGCCGACAGTTCGAGCACGGTCTCGATGCCACACGCCATCAATTCGGTGAATGTTTCAAGCAACTATTGGAAGTCGATGTCCAACAACCGGCTGTCGATGGCGGTCACCTCCCAGGTGGCGGGACACAAGACCAAGGCACGCTCCACCTGGTCCTACAACGACATCATGAACCAGGTCACCAACGAACTCCGCTGGACCTACAGCCCGTACACCGCACTCGTTGTCTTCATCCCGACAGCCCTGCAGGGCGGGATTCTGGGTTACGGCTGGAGCAGCAATGGCACCAGCGGACGAATTCTGATGCCGCAGTACAGCAACTTCACCACCAACGTGGTGACCCACGAATTTGGGCACGTCCTAGGGCTCATGCACGCCGACGCACTGCAGTGCCCCAATGGCCAGAGTGACGTCCCCTCCTTCACAGGAACCGGCTGCTACATCCGCGAATACGCCGACACCATGGACCTGATGGGCTCCGCCCAGTGGTTCCAGACCCCGGCGATCAGCTCCAGTTTCTGGGATTACGGAAAGTTCGGCCGGGGAGACGAAATCCGCAATGTCGGCGTGGCAACAGGTCGTAAGAGCTACACACTGACACCGTGGGCGGGCACCGCCTCAAACCGGGCCGTGAAGTTCACTGATCCCCGATCCCGGGAGGTCTACTATCTCGAATTCCGGGCACCGGTGGGCTACGACAAAGCGCTGGCCGTCAACGGAAACTTCGGAGTGAAAATTGTCCAGCTAGGCGGTGCTGCTCCGAATGCATCGTTGGTCCTGATGCCTTCCACCAAACCGTTCGCCGGCTACTACGCTCCTAACCACGCCTGGAAAGCTGGCAGGACCTTCACCACTCACGCCGGAACCTCTGTCACCATCAACGCGCTGTCCACCTCCTCTGCCACGGTAACCATTGATGCGGGGTTGCCGTTCAAGGACCTTTCGAAGACCGGATTCCGCACCCAAATTGAATGGCTCCACGCCAGGAAGCTGGCCACGGGTTGGGCCGACGGCACCTACCGGCCCTCCGCCACCATGAACCGTGACGCCATGGCAGCGTACATCTACCGGCACGCGGGCAGCCCATCCTTCACCGCACCGGCACGAAGCCCGTTCAAGGACGTTCCGACCACCAGCCTGTACTACAAGGAAATCGCCTGGATGGAAGCCGTGGGCCTCACCACCGGGTGGGGCGACGGCACCTATCGTCCGCTGCAGCCCATCAGCCGGGACGCAATGGCCGCGTTTATGTACAGGTACACGGCAGACGCCTGCAATTTGGGTGGTGCCGCCGGGTTCACGACCCCCTCGACCGCGCCCTTCGCAGATGTCCCACGGGGCACCGAGTTCTACCGGGAGATCGCCTGGATGAAGCAGTCCGGCGTTTCCACTGGCTGGAACGACAGGACCTTCCGCCCGCTGGAAAACATCACCCGCGAAGCGATGGCTGCTTTCGTCCACCGGGTCGACGGCGTGCAGCGCCAGCTCGGCGGCTGCCGACTCTGACGGCTCCCCCCGAAGTTCCGATTTTTCCCGAGGGAGGCAGGTCTCAGGCCTCCCTCGGGGAGTACGTTTAGGTCATGGCCCCCTTGAAACCGGCAGACCCGCAACTATCTGAACTCATTGCACTGATCGAACTCGAGATTGCCGAACTCCAGTTTCCCCATTTCACCCTCGAGGACGCGCTTTCTCTGGGCCTGCGTCTGGTGAAGCTCGGCACCGACCGAGGTCTTCCGATCGCCATCGACATCAGCCGACCCGACCAGGTGTTGTTCCATGTGGCGCTGCCGGGCGCCACCCCCGACAACGAACTGTGGGCCAGGGCCAAGGCCCGTACCGCCGCGCGATATCAGGAACCGTCATACCTGGTTGGTCTGCGTGCCCTGGATAGCGGGGCCCGGATGGAAGACAATCCGCTCTTCGACACCACAGTCTTCGCGGCCCACGGCGGGTCATTTCCCCTCTATGTGCGGGGCGTGGGAGCCGTGGCAACGGTGACCGTATCGGGACTCCCCCAACGTGATGACCACGATCTGGTGGTCGAAGCTCTCCAAGGACACCTCCGGCACTAAATACGGCTGGGTAGCTGTCCGTCCAGTAAGGTAAATAAGTGGACTTCTCCCTCGACATTTCGGCAAGCCGCCTCGCCGCTTGCAAAATGACTCCGCGGCGCGTGCCGCGGTCGCCCGCGAGGTCCACCTATGGCGTTGTAGTGGGAGTCTCCCGCTACCCGGTGATCGGCAGTGTTGCTGGCACCAATGAGGAAGATCAGATTTCGGCCAGTAACGGCCACCTGGCGGCGACCCGCTGCTCGCACATATCAATTGAAAACGAGTCAATACTGTGAATACCAACAAGACCACCCTGAACGCTCCGCCAGCCTTGGCGAAGGGCAGCATGCGCATCGTCGCCCTGGGAGGGATCGGCGAAATCGGTCGCAACATGACCGTGTTCGAATTCAACGGCAAACTGCTGATCGTGGACTGCGGGGTCCTCTTCCCCGAGGAAGTTCACCCCGGCGTCAACCTGATCCTGCCTGATTTCTCAGCGATCCGCGACCGGCTGCAGGACGTCGTCGGCGTCGTCCTGACCCACGGACACGAAGACCACATCGGTGGTATCCCGTATCTTCTGAAGGAACGGGCCGACATCCCCCTGATCGGGTCCCGCCTGACGCTCGCGTTCATCAAGGCCAAACTCAAGGAACACCGCATCAACCCGAAGACCATTCAGGTCGAAGAGGGCACCAGGAAGCCGATGGGTCCGTTCGACCTTGAGTTCCTGGCCGTGAACCACTCCATCCCTGACAGCCTCGCCGTCGCCATCCGTACCAGCGCCGGAACGATCCTGCACACCGGCGACTTCAAGATGGACCAGTTCCCCCTTGACCGTCGGATCACCGACCTCGTGGGGTTTGCCCGGCTGGGGTCCGAAGGCGTTGACCTGTTCCTCACCGACTCCACCAACGCGGACGTCCCCGGTTTCACCACGTCGGAAAAGGACTTGCTGCCAGCGATCGACACGGTCTTCCGGACCGCTCCCCGCCGCATCATCGTCTCCAGCTTCGCCAGCCACATCCACCGCATCCAGCAGGTCATCGACACCGCGCACCGGCACCACCGCAAGGTGGCGTTCGTGGGCCGATCGATGGTCCGCAACATGACCATCGCCCGGGAACTGGGCTACCTCACCATCCCTCGCGGCATCCTGGTGGACTTCAAGAAGCTGCAGCAGTCCGATGACCACAAGGTGGTCCTCATCTGCACCGGGTCGCAGGGCGAACCGCTCGCGGCTCTGTCCCGGATGGCCGGAGGCGACCACGCCATCCGCATCGGCGAAGGCGACACAGTGTTGCTCGCCAGCTCACTGATTCCTGGCAACGAGAACGCCATCTACGGCGTTATCAACGCCCTGACCCAGCTCGGCGCCAATGTGGTCCACAAGGGCAACGCGAAGGTACACGTCTCGGGCCACGCCAGTGCCGGGGAGCTTGCGTACGTCTACAACATCGTCAAGCCCCGCAACGTCATGCCGGTACACGGCGAATGGCGCCACCTCAAGGCCAACGAGGCGATCGCCGTCGCCACCGGCGTCGACCCGAAGTCGGTGCTGATCGCCGAAGACGGCGTGACAGTTGATCTGGTCGACGGTAAAGCCACCATCTCAGGGAAAATTCCGGCTGGGCTGGTCTTCGTCGATGGTGACAGCGTGGGCCACACCACCGAGGACACCCTTGAGGAACGTCGCCGCCTTGCCGAAGAGGGCGCAGTCACCGTGCTTGCCATCATTGATGCGAAGACCGGCGAAATGGCTGAGCCGCTCGAGTTCTTCACCAAGGGCTTCGAGTGCAGCCAGGAGGACCTTGACAAGGCGTCCGATGCCATCGAGAAGTCGCTGGCGAATCCAGGCGGCCGACGTGGCGGCGGGAACAACGATCCTGAGGAAGTCATTGAACGGGCCACCGCTTCGTGGATGCGCCGGTTCTACAACCGGACTCCAGTGGTGACCGCGATCGTCGTCGACGCCTAAGCACCGGTCCCAGGCGACCGAACGACCCGGAAGCAGTCCCAGCCCGGCCTCGCCGCGCTATGGTGTCGACCTTTCGGGTGTGCTTCGTGCGCGGCAGTCTGGTTCGGTCCTTTCCTTGTGGTCGCCGGGCTCACCCCGGCGGCCTTGGGGGCTTTGGGGGCCCTGGGTGCCTTGGCGGAGAAGCTGAGTTACACGACGTTTCACCATCGGTGGGTTTTCGGGCCGCCGGAGGGCCTGCCAGGCCAGCCTTTGTGCGGCGCGCCGTCTCGATGACGCTCGTTGCCTGGGGTGGGTATAGCTGCCGACGCGCTTCTACAGATCCTCCGGGTCCCGACCGTACGGCGCCATAGTTCGTTCTTCGAACTCGGCTCGCCG
>NZ_ASZW01000115.1:26416-45630 GCF_000468215.1 Arthrobacter sp. CAL618
GAGCCGCCGTCGTTCCTGTTTTCGATGCCGCAGGAACACGAACGCCGCGTAGCAGCCGAGGCCTAGAAAGTAGACGGCAGCGATCGCTCGCCACCACGTAAAGGGGTCCCAGGCTGCAAATAGGGCCGCCGAGAAGAAGAACGAAACGATGTATAACGGGTGTGGTGCGTCCTTGGCCATGCTGTCACCTTTCGGGCGATGTGCGTGGAACCAAGCACACTATCAGGCGCTCCTACCGCAGGGGCAGGGAAGGCCTTCGTCGTTGCTGGCTGCCTCGATCCAGTCGATGACCTCATCTGGGTAATAGCCGTCCGAGGCCTGACCTTCATCGGTCGGTCCAGTCTCAGAGGGGATCGGCCCTCCCGCCTGCCGGATCTCTTCAATAATGTGCGCGGGCACCCTGTCACCGTTGTTCGCGATCAGCCAGTCTCGCGTCGAGGGCAGCAGCTTCGACCACCACTGTGCGTTTTCCATATCGGAAGTGTGGCAGTTCCACCGCTGCAAGCAAAGAGTGCCTGTCCAGCACCCGCCCCATCAGCGTTAGACCGGTCCGGTCAAAATCACTCATGCGGTCGATTTTGGGGATCCGACTCGCTCCCGGCGAGGGCGATTATCCGCTCGGCGGCACGCACCATTGCGACGTCAAGGAAAGTGCCATCCTGCAGCACGAAGGCTCCGGTCCCGTCAGCGGCGGCGTCGCGCACGCGATCCACGATGTTTTTTGCTCGAGCCACCTCCGAGGCATCCGGGGTGAAGACGCGGCGGATGACGTCAAGCTGCCGTGGATGCACCGCGGTGCGTCCAGAAAAGCCGAGGGCGCGCCCTGCGCGGCAACTAGCCTCCAGTCCGTCGACGTCGACGACATCGGCGTAGACGGCCATCAGAGGCGAGGGGAGGCCTGCTGCGGCTGCCGCATTCACGACGCGACTGCGTGACCAGGCAAGCCCCGCTTCTCCGGCGGGGCCGGCGGGAACCCCGAGCGCGGCACGCAGGTCCGCCTCACCGGTTGCAATAGTGGAAACTCCTGAGCCGGCGATCTCGAACGCCCGCTCGATCGACAGCGCAGTCTCGAGAAGTGCATGCACCTGGCGCCCAGGCATTGCTGTGCGGAGGGCGGTGATGTCCTCCGCCGTCTGCGTCTTCGGTAACCGCACCCCGAATGCCAGCGGAAGCGCGTCGACCGCGCTAAGGTCGGCTTCGTGCGCCGAAGATCCGACAGCATTCAGCCGCACCTGCACGGCGGGGGCCTGATCGCCGCAGGCCTCCCAATGCGCCGCGAATTCTGTCAGCGCCGCACGGGCACCCGCCTTGCGCGATGCGGTGACGGCGTCTTCGAGGTCGACAATGACCGCATCCGCTCCCGCGCGCAGCGCCTTGCCGAACCGTTCGGGCCTGTCGGCCGGCGCGTAGAGCGCGACAATGATTGGTTGGCTCATCGGATGCTTCCGTCCTCGCGCAGCGCCGTGAGTTCGCTGGCGGTGTAACCCAGCTCGGTCAGCACAGCCTCCGTATCGGCGCCATGAGCCCTCCCTGTAAATGCAATCGTCGCTTCATCTCGAGACATCCGAAACAGCGGTCCCTGCATGGCCATATCGCCGAGGTCGGCGTCGTTGATGCGGTGGATCGTTCCGAGAGCGTTGAACTGCGGATCGGCGACGATCTCGGAGGGGTCATAGATAGGAGCCACCGCGGCTTCGGCGGCCTCGAACGCAGCGATGACTTCGTCTCGCGAGTGTCGGGCGATCCACGAGCCGACGGCGTCGTCGAGAAGGTCGGCGTGCTCGGCACGGGTCGCACCGGTGGCGAACCACGCCTCGTCGGCCAGTTCGGGCCGGCCGACGAGAGCTACGACGCGCTCCGCGATTGACTGCGCACTCGTCGACACAGCAACCCAGGACCCGTCCTTGGTGCGATACGCGTTGCGCGGCGCGTTGTTGACGGAACGGTTTCCCGTACGCGGTTGCACGGTTCCCAATTGATCCCAACGCGTGATCTGCGGGCCAAGCATCGCGAGGATCGGTTCGATGATCGCGACGTCGACCTCCTGGCCTTTCCCGTCGCGGTCACGGGCGTGCAGAGCGACCATGACCGCATAGGCGGTCGCAAGGGAAGCGACGCCATCCGCGAGCCCAAACGGCGGAAGTGTCGGCGGCCCGTCCGGTTCCCCGGTGGACGACGCGAACCCACTCATCGCCTCAGCGAGGGTCCCGAACCCCGGCCGATCCTTGTACGGACCGATCTGCCCGAACCCGGTGACACGGGCCAGGACAAGCCCCGGATTGTCCGCAGACAGCGTGGCGTAGTCCAGCCCCCAGCGCTCAAGCGTGCCGGGGCGGAAGTTTTCGATCACGACGTCCGCGGTCTGGGCGAGACGCAAAAATGCGTCGCGCCCGCCCTCCGTGTGCAGATCGATCGCCACAGTGCGCTTGTTGCGGCCGAGGGTCTTCCACCACAGGTTCTGCCCATCCTTGCTTGGTCCATGACCGCGCGCCGGATCAGGCCGGTTCGGATGCTCGACCTTGACGACATCGGCACCCATATCCCCCAGGTGCATCGCTGCCATCGGACCGGCAAAGAGCGTGGAGGCATCCACGACCCGCAGGCCGTTCAGGGGACTCATCGGGTTTCCTCCTGGCCTGTGATCCGGCCGTCGGCTATCTGATCAGTGCAGATACGGAAACCGATGGAGTCGGAAGCATCCTGACCAAGCCCGGCCAGCAGAAGTTTCGCGCTGAACTCCGGATGTTGGAGACCGCCGTCGAAGTACCAGTCCGAGCCCTCGCTGCGGTGGGCGCTCCCACCCTTGAGCATGACGAAGCGGGTACGGCCATCGGAGTGCTCGGACTCGGTCCAGTTCCACACTGCAGGAGTCCGGCGGAGAAAGCCCGCCCGTGTCGCAGCCAGCTGCCACTCGTCCTCGGAGGGGAGACGCCCGCCAACCCAGGCCGCGTATTCGCGGGCGCGGGACAACGTCACATTGGTCACGGGACGTTCGGGGTCGCGAGCGTCTGTGTACTCGCCGATCGCATCGAGGAAGCTGGCATATTCGGCCTCACTCACCTCAGCCACCGCGACCTGAACCGGATGCGCGACGACGACGGAGCGTTCCAGCGTGCGAGGGTCATGGAGCCGCGGGGGGAGAGGCTTCCACTCGTCGACGTAGGGTGCCCCGTTGTACATTCCGGTCTCACGCATCCGGAACCGGACGGTCAGCGTATGCTCGCCAGCCGGTACCGTGACAGTGGGCACGGATACCGGTGTAACCGGACCATCCCAGCGAGGTGCGCTGACGCGACGTGCGGTGCGGTGCCGGAAGGACGCATCACGCTTCCCGGTTTCGCCGCTGAGAGCAGAGCGGACAGTGTCGATTGCTGTGGGGACCACGGTCTCGGTACCGACCTGCACCGCAGCGGCGATTCCGTTCGCGGGCACGGTGATCAGGTCGGCTGTGTCGCCGGGGTGCAGCGCCAACCAGCCGCGGCTAGCCACATGGTACTCGGCGTCCGCGTCCGACGTGTTCGCCAGGAGCAGCAGGGTGACACCATCGAGCTCGAAGGTTGACCCGACAATCGGGCCGTCGACAACCGTCAGCGGCGTCCACTCGCCGTCGATGAGCCAGCGATGGAACCCCCGCTGGACAGGAAGCATGCGGCGCAAGGTCGAGGCATCCCGGTCATTCCAGCCGACCCACGCCCCGAAAACGACCTCCCAGACCATGATTCCGACCCCGTTGAGCCAGGCCGATCGGAGCTCCTCGGCGTGGTCCCGGTGCCACCGACGAATGTGGTGCTGCATGTGGCGGCGCTCAAACCATCGCGCGCGAAGGACGCCCGGAGTCTCGGAGTCGGCGAACCATTGGGCCCAGGACAGCGTGTGGTCGGCGATTCGCTCGGTCGCGAGCTTCGACTCACCCTCAAGGCCGATGCCGGGGCGCGCTGCATCCAGGGCCGCGACAAGCGCTGGGTCCGCCTTCTTCAGCGTGTCGAGGAAGACGCCGTCCGCCCCCAGGCGGCGTACTGCGTCTGCGAGCTCGTCCGCGTCGTCGCCAGCTCGGCGCGTTCCCGTGTCCCAGGGGTTGTAGTCCAGGAACACGGCGACCCCCGCGGCGCGCAGGACCGCTGCTGCTTCGGCAAGACCGGGCACATTGTAGAAGTCCCATTGGTTGCGGTCATCGATGCCGATCACGGGATACGCGTGCCACAAGACCAGGCCATCAAGGCCACCGAACCGCTCGCGGCCGTCGGCCAGGAAACGCTCGGGCGTGAACCGCTGCGACTCGAAGTCGAAGAACAATTCGTCCCACAGCCAGACCTGCGCCACGGTGAAGCACCGGCTCGCCCAAGCTGAGGCGTCGTCGTCGTACCGGGTGGGCTCGCCGTGTCGCTCCCGCGCTCCGTCTCGCCACGCAGTGAGCTGGGTTCTCCACTGAGTCAGATTGTCTGGATCGGCCGGGGCCGCGAATATCTTCGCGTCGTCGAGCGCAATTGCTGCGTCTCCACTCAACAGGTCCGTATCCAGCGGCACCCGACTGGGCAGATCCAGTTCGCGGGGATGCAATGGGTCGAAACCGCCGCTCATGCGTTGGTCCTTTCGATGAAGGCTGACACTTCGCTCGCCGTCGGTACCGCGTCCTGAGCTCCGGATCGGGCAACGGCAAGCGCTGCGGCAGCCGCTCCGCCGNGCCGCGAGCGGCTTGCAGGAGCAGGGGGATGTCCACGGTCCCCGGTGAACGGCCAGAGGCGTCGAGGGTCGCTGCGAACACTCCACAGAAGGTGTCGCCAGCACCGGTCGTGTCGATGGGGTCAGCGGCGAATGCGGGCACGTCCGCGCGTTCGTCCCCGCAGACAACGAGCGAGCCGTGTCGGCCGAGCGTCACAACGAGTGCGCGCACCCGCGACGCGAGTGCCGTGACAGCGGTGTCGAGGTCATCTACTCCGGCGGCGTCGAGGGCCTCGTGCTCGTTCACGATCAGCACGTCGACCGACAGCAGCAGTGCAGCACCGTCGGTGACGAACGGTGCTGATGGTGCTGCATTGAGAAGGTGCCAGGCCTGGTTGTTACGGGCGGCCGCAGCATCCAGCACCAGCGCAGTCGGAACTTCCAGCTGCGTCAACACGACGTTTGCGGCGTTCACGAGGTCGCGTTGCGCCGTGGTGAGGGAAGTAGGCACAGCATTTGCACCGGGCACGACGACGATGGTGTTCTCTGCTGCCGCGTCGACTGAAATCAGTGCCGTACCGCTGGGCCCGTCGACCTGTGACAGGCCGGAGACGTCAATATCGTCTGCGAGGAGGGCCTCTCGGAGCATCTCTCCGTCAGGGTCCGTGCCGACGGCGCCGACGAAAGCGACGGATGCGCCGCCCGCGCGGCGGGNGCTACCGCCTGGTTGGCACCCTTACCGCCGCCGGTGCGCACCAGTGTTGATGCGAGGACGGTCTCCCCCGGCCGGGGGATCCGGTTGACGCGCGCGACGATGTCCTGGTTGATGCTGCCGACGATGACGACACTCATGATGTTCCCTTCGACAACTGGTAGGTACGCTCAGCGAGCTGACGAATGGATCGCTCCGCATCACCGGGGAGAGAGGTAGCTATGCGGTCCTTGAGCGGCGCGGTCCAGGCCTCACCTATTGCATCGGCCCCGATCAGCCCGCCGACGACTGAACCGACGGTCGCGCCGACCGAGTCGGTGTCCCATCCGCCTGCGACGGCGAGCGAGATGGCGGCACCGAAGTCGTCGCCGTAGGCCTGGATGGCGCACGCCGTGAGCGCGGCGTTGTTGAGGGTGTGCACCCAGTGCATGCCCTTGAACTCCGTATGGAGTGCATTGAGTGCCGCATCGACGGTCAGCGAACCGTTGGCGAGGGCGCGGCCGGTCTTCCGGCCGACATGCACCGCGGCGGCGAGACGCGATGCTGGTGGCACAACCGTATCGGCAGCATCCAGCACGTGATCGGCCGAGGCCTCGGTGAGCGATGCGGAACACAGCGCAGCGGCCCACATCTCGCCGTAGATACCGTTGCGGGAATGGCTGAGCCGCGCGTCGGTCCAAGCCGATGCAGCGGCGGCGCGCACATCTCCGGGATGCACCCAGCCGTGCACGTCGGCCCGGATGAGAGCACCAATCCATTCCCGAAACGGATTGTGATGCCGTGCGGTGTCCGGCACAGTCCGAGCGTCGAGGAGGTTCCGGTAAGCCGCGCGTTCGGCGGTGAAGACCCTGCCTGCGGGCAGTGCCGCCAGCCACGCCCCCGCGATGTGCTCGGTCGTCAGGTTCTGGCCGTGAGCCTCAACCAGATCAAGCATAAGGATGGGGAAGTTCAGGTCGTCGTCTTCGGGCATCCCGTCGATGTTCTCCACGAGCGATGTCGGCGCGGAGCGGCGGTTCCATGGCCAGCGCTCCGCGATATTTCCGGGGAGCCCCACTGCGGTGAAATAGGTCTGGATCGGCCAGTTCCCGGTTGCTCGTGCGATCTCCTCAATGCCTTCGCGGGGGATCTTCTCCACGGGCTTACCCAGCAGGCATCCCGCCGAGCGGCCCAGCCACGCTCCGTGCACCCGCGCGGACGCCACGGACGCGCTCGGGACCGGCACGACCGGCGGGAGTAGCGCGACGATATCGACCCATTCGTCCGGTTCTTTGGCACTCGGCGCCTGCAGGGTCTGCAGCTCATCGAGCACCGTCCGGGCAAAGGCTCGCACCTCTGGTGGAGCGGCTTCGTTACTTGCCCCCGATGGCGCAAGTCGAGTCGACCCCCCGGCCTTCGCCCATCGCTGCTCGATCGGAGCGATGTCGTTCTCCGCGACACCCTGTTCCCGAAGAGCGACGAGCTCAGCCGCGACTAGGTCCTCCGGCTGCGCCCAGGTCAGTCTCACGCCGCGTTGTCCGGGCCGAGCAAGGATTCCAACGCCGCAGCCCGCTGTGCGGCGCGGTCGGCATCTGCCCGCGCGACATCGCGCACCACTTCCGTCATCGAAGCCACCACTCCGTCGAGATCCAGGCGGCTGGCGGTGGTGACATCCGCGACCCAGTCGGTGGGCACGGCGCCGATGCCGTGGAGGCCACCGCAGATAGCGCCGGCCATCGTCGCAATTGAGTCGGAGTCACGGCCGTAGTTGACGGCGTCGAGCACCGCTGCACGAAGGTCGCCGTCTCGGGCGACAACGAAACCGAGAGCGACGGGCAGCTCTTCGATTGACTTGGTACGCGAAGGTAGACGTGCATCCATCGCCGGAGCACGGTACTGGTCGCCCACCGTGTCGAATGGCGCAACAGCGGCACGCACAATCCGTGCGAGGTCGCGCGGATCATCCGATCCTCCGTCTGCAATGAAGGCGTCTACCGCATCAAACACGGCGCGGATCGCTGCGGCGGTTCCGTCGTGAGCGACAGACAGCACAGCTTCCCTCACCTCGGCGACGGTCGCACCGGGGGCCGCGGATGCTGCCACAGCTGCTGCGAACACACCTGCGGCCTCGCGTCCGTAAGATGACTGGTGCGCTCCGGCGATGTCGATGGCCTCCGCGTAAGCGCTGCGCGGGTCGCCAATGTGCACGAGCCCGACGGGAGCCATGTACATGGTGGCGCCACAGTTGACGATGTTGCCAACGCCCGCCTCGCGGGGGTCGGCGTGGCCGTAGTGCAGTTTCGCAACGATCCACTTCTCGGCGAGAAAGACGCGCTGCAGGATGAGGGCCTGATCCTCGAGCTCGGGAACCCATCGACGCTCACCGATCATCAGCGGTACCAGATCGCCCGCGACGTCGTAGGCGTCGAGGTGACGGCGCCGTTTGGCGTACACCTCTACGAGTGCGTGGGTCATGAGGGTGTCGTCAGTGATATGCCCATCACCCTTGTGGTACGGCGCGATCGGTCGCGCGGTCCTCCAGTCGGCGAGGAAGGGACCAACGATGCCCTCGACCCGGCCGCCGTGTCGCTCCTCGATCTGTTCGGGGGTCCAGCCCTCCGTCGCACCACCCAGCGCGTCTCCCACGGCAGCGCCCGCGAGTACCCCGGCCACTCGATCCTGTAACACGTTCATTCTCTCTCCTTGATTGCCTCTGATAGCGACGACGTGGCGGGGGTGAACCGGTGGCTCACCCCCGCGCATCATCAGTCGGCGATGTCAGTCCAGCCGTCGGTCAGCTGGGTGGCCAGCTCTTCGCGGGTGATCTGGTCGGCCAGGTACTGCTGGAAGGCGGGCGTGGCGATGGTGTCCTTCCACTCCGTGTACTTCTCCACCTTGAGGAACGGGGGTCCCTCGAGGCCGTCTCCGGATGCCAGCACCTGGGTCCAGGCGGGGTTGTCCGCTGCCAGCGTTTCAACCTCGGCCCGGGCCGAGTCGGACGACGGGATGAGCGCATCGGCGTAGGCAATCTGAGCCAGGTTCTCGCCGCTTGTGAAGAAGTTGAGGAACTCGGCCGACTCCTCCACATACTCCGAATCGATATTCACCGAATAGGTCTGCGGATTCGCGGCCTGGATGGCACCGGCTGAACCCTCAAGCGGAGGCAACGCGACCCAGTTAAGACCCTCCGGGGCGTCGTTGGCGATGTTCGTGGCCTGGAACGAGCCCTGCACGGTCATCGCCACCTTGCCGCCGTAGAACGACGCCAGCACCTCCGATCCGGACTGCGTTAGCGACGTGGGCTCGACTGATTCGTCGGTGTAGGTCATCTCATGGATGAGCTCCGGTACAGCGAGCTCGGCGTCACCGACCTCGATAGATGCATCGGTGCCTTCGCCCTCGAAGTAGCCGCCGTCGAAGCCGAGCGAGAGACTCATCATCGTCGCCGTCGGCGATCCAAGACCCCATCCGAGGCCGTAGTTGCCGCCCGTGGTCGTCGCTTGGGCGATCTCCCGCAGTTCCTCCCACGTCATGGTGTCGCCGCTGGGCATCTCCACACCCGCGGCCTCGAGAAGGTCGGCGTTGGCGAAGACCATGTATGACTGCAGTGTCGACGGGTACGCGATAATCTCGCCGTCCTGGGTAACGGAATCCCAGATGCCCTCTGAGATGTCGGCCTTCAGATCGTCGTCGATGTGGTCGGTCAGATCGGCAAGGTAGCCGTCGGACGCGAAGGAGACTATGGAGCTCGCCTCGTAGTGAATGATGTCTGGCGCCGTTCCGCCGGTGAACTGGGTGATGAGCTTGTCGAATGTCCCGTCCCATCCGGCCTGGACGATCTCGACCTGAACATCTTCATTCTCCCCGTTCCACTCGTCGACGATCGACTTCACGGCGTCCTGAGTAGCGGGCTGGTCGGACAGCGACTGGAACTGGAGTGTGACTGCGCCACCTTCGTCCCCGTCCGATCCATTGCTTGCACTGCCCTGCTGGCAACCGCTCAGGGCGAGAGCGGCTACGCCCGCGAACGCGACGACGCCTATGCCTCGGATTTTTTTCATGATGCTCGCCTTTCTAGTTGTGATGCGCTTGGTGATTCTCTAATGGGCAGGTTCAGCCTTTGACTGCACCGGCGAGCATTCCGCCGGTCAGCTTCTTCTGCAGGATGGTGAAAATGATGAGCGACGGAATCGTCGCGAGGATCGCCCCGGCGGCCAGTGGGCCTAGCTGCGTCTGTCCTTCGGCGCCCAGGAACGAACGCAGGGCGATTGGAAGCGTATAGAGCTCCGGACTCTGCAATAGGACGAGCGCGAGGAAAAACTCGTTCCAGGCCGAGACGAAGGTGAACATGGCCGTCGCAACAAGTCCCGGTGCCAGCAGCGGGAGGATGATCGTCCGCAGGATCGTGATGCGGGAGGCCCCATCCATTTCACCGGCTTCCTCAAGTTCGACCGGGATCGCCGCCACATAGCCCTGCAGCATCCACAGGGTGAAGGGCAAGGTGAAGGTGACATACACCAGGATCAGACCTAGCAAAGTGTCGTTGAGGCCGATCGAACGCAGCACCAGAAACAACGGGATGATGATGAGGATCGATGGGAATACCTGGCTGGTAAGGATCCAGATTGTGCCAGCGGCGCGCAGCCGCCCCTTGAGGCGAGCGAGGGCGTAAGCCATCGGCATCGACAGCAGCACCGTGATTATCATCGTTGCAAGCGACACCATCAAGGAGTTGCCAGCCGCTGGCAATAGGTTCTGGCGCTCCAAAGCGGAACCGTAATTGCTGAAGTCCCATACGGCCGGCAAGAGGTTGACGGCGAGCGAGTTCAGTTCCGCCGACGACTTGAACGAGGCGGACAGCAGCCACAGCAGCGGGAAGCCGAGAAAGAGGAGAAACGCCGTCAAGGCGGTGTACATCAGCACGGTCGCGTACCAGGGACGCTTGAAATTCATGAGCGTGCTCCCTTCGTCTGGCGGAACTGATTGACGAGGTAAAGCGACAGGATCAGCATGATCGCGATCACGAGTACGTCGCCCATCGCCGAGGCGTATCCGATTTCACGGTTACGGAAGGCTTCCAGATAGGTGAACAGTGGTGGAATCATCGTGCGACCTCCGGGACCGCCCTCGGTGAGGACATAGATGAGGCCAAAGGAGTTGAACTGCCAGATAAAGTCGAGGGCTGTCACCGCAAAAATGATGGGGCGAAGGGAGGGGAGGGTGATGTGCCAAAACCGGCGGAACGCGCCGGCGCCGTCGACCGCCGCAGCCTCATGCTGCTCGGATGAGACCGACTGCATCCCCGCCAGCAGCAGCACGGTTGTTTGCGGGATGCCCGCCCAGACACCAACGACGATCACTGCGGGCAACGCCGTCGAGAAGTCACCGAGCCAGTTGACGCCCGGGATGCCGACCGATTCGAGCACTCCGTTGAGTGGACCCGAATTGGGGTTGTAGATCATCCGCCACACGATCGCAATGACCACCGGCGGCATCGCCCAAGGGATCAGGGCCAGCACCCTGGTGAGACCCTTCAGGCGCAAATCGCTGTTTAGCAGGAGGGCCAGACCCATCGCGCAGATGAGGGTGAGGAGCGCGACCGACCCTGCCCAGACAATGCCGATTCCAAACGATCCCCAGAAGCGGTGATCGCCGAGGAGTTCGATGAAGTTTCCGAAACCGATGAAGTTAATCTCGGCATTCCGCCTCAGCGTGGCATCGGTGAAGCCGAGAGCTACACCGCTCACCAGCGGGATGACGGAGAAAATGATGATTGGAAGGAGCGCCGGAACCACCAGGCCGATGGCTTCTCGACGTTGCGCGCGAGCGCGGTAACCGACCCGGTTCACTGCGCGCGGTGTCTTCTTCACCTCGCGCGGGGCCTTTGTGGCGCTAGTGCTCATCGGGCGGCCCTCTCGTCGTTGAAATCAATGGCTTCGGTGCGGTGGCTGGGAGGTGATGCGGCGGGGTCCTGACTGCGCGCGAGGGATGATCCGCGGACGACCAGCGAAGGTGCGACGGTAACTGTATGTGCTGGACGATTCGGTTCCACGATCCGCGCGAGCAGCAACTGCGCCGCGACGCGACCACGTTCTTCTGCGCCGAGGTCGACGCTGGTGAGACCTGGGCGAATAACTCCTGCTAGTTCGGTGTTGTCGACGCCGGTGATCGCAATATCGCCGGGGACGGTCAGCCCGAGGTCTGTAGCTGCTTGGATTGAGCCGATGCCGATCAGGTCATTCGCCGCGACGATAGCGTCAGGACGCGGGCGTTCCTGTAGGACCTGGAGCGCTGCGGCGTAGCCCGCCGCGATAGTGAAGTCGTCCGCGCCGACGCTGCGCGCCGAGATGGCCGGGTGCGCAGCGACCGCAGCAGCAAACCCATCGCGTCGGAGGGCGCCCGGGGTGGTGTCGCTGGGACCGTTCACGAACACGACATCCCCCCGACCCTCCTCGACGAGGTGGTCTACGAGAAGGCGCATAGCTGTGATCGAATCGGCGCGCACGGTGTCCAATTTGGCGCTGTCAGGCAACCGTCCGAGGACGACGACCGGCGTCGGTGTTTTTGCGAGTGCTGCGAGGAGTTCATCCGTGACGCGTAGTGGCGAGAGGATCATGCCGTCGACATATCCTCTGCCGAGGTCCCGCACCACGTCGACGGATGAGGAGGACGTGCCCGTCGATGACAGCACCAGCCGGTAGCCGGAAGCGGAGACGACGCGTTCGATCGCGGTCATCATCTCGACGTAGACGGGGTTGCCGATGTCGGCGACAGCGTAGGCGAGCTGGTTCGTGCGACCCAGCTTCAGCGACTGCGCCGTCGCGTCGGCAACATACCCGAGTTCTTCGGCGGCTTGCTGCACCTTGGCTATGGTCTTGGCGCTCGCGATTTGACCGTTCAACGCCCGTGAAGCAGACGCAACGGACACACCGGCATGTACGGCAACCTGCGTGATAGTGACCCGGACCAACGCTCTCCCTCGAGTGTTGTAAACGTTTACAGTGAATGCACGAGATAATTCCATTGACGCGCGCTGGTGTCAAGAAAAGCGCCCTTGGACGTCCGGATAGTGTTTACTGATTCCCCTCGAGGCCGTGCGTGAGACCACCCGAATCGACTGGTTTCTGCCAAGTGCCACGATCGATGCCCCAGCTGGCCAGTCCTGAACACCAAGACCGTGGCCATGCCCGGTTCTAACCGGAACTTGGGCATCGACACGATCGTTGGAAAGGCATGAACAGACGCATTGTTGTTCCGATTGTGGTCCTGTTGGCCTTCGCGGTTGTTGCCGTCGGGTTGTATCTGTTCCAGCCGTGGCGGATATTCACAAGTTCAACCGTGACCGAGGACATTCCTTCCGTTACGGAGACTTTCACCTCTGCGCCCGCCCAATCCGGGCAGCCATCGGTTGAGCCCTCCCAGCCATCGGTTGAGCCCTCCCCGATCGCTCCTCGTGAACTTCTTACGGGTGACCTGATCAGTCACGAACATGCCAGCACCGGTACCGCGAAGATCATTGAACTCGCCGACGGGAGCCAGATCCTGAGGTTCGAAGGCCTGGACACCTCCGACGGCCCGGACCTTCGGGTGTGGCTTACCGACGCCCCCGTAATCGAGGGAGTTGACGGGTGGCATGTCTTTGACGACGGTGCCTACCTTGACCTGGGTGCTCTCAAAGCCAACAAAGGCAACCACAACTACGCCATCCCGTCCGGGGTAGATCTGGCCGCCTATAGCTCGGTCAGTATCTGGTGCGAACGCTTCGCTGTCTCCTTCGCCGCCGCCGAATTGAGGGGATAAGTTTCGTCCTGGGCCAAGGACAGGCGGGGCGGCCGCGTCGTTGACCGCGCGTGGCATTCCTCCGGCACAGCTACTGGGATGAAGATCCTTGAAAGTGGAGCTTAGGGGAATTGAACCGCTGACCTTTTTTCAGGGGACGGCCTATTTCTATGCCTGCCAAAACCTCGCATTGTGCCAAAAATCCGCGGAATCTAGACGGTTTTGTCGATTTGCAAAAACCATGACATGTCACCGTATTTCATCGTTTCCGTGTGGTAAACGTGTGGTGAATATCGTCCTCGCCGATGTACCTTCCAAACGGCCACGGCCGAGACCGACACCCCAGTCTGCCTCCTGAGAGGCCTTGACCCGTGGGTCAAGATGGACCATCCCAACACGCTCGCGGCACTCGAAAGACTGGCCCCCACGATGGCGGGGATGACCGAGGTACTGCAAGTACTTACAGCCGGGTCCATTAGTGCCGGGAACCGGGCTGTAACGACACTTCTTGCCAAGGTGATTAGGCAGCAGCTGCTCGATGACGGTTCCGAGGCGTTGGGCATCTCATTCGCGTCTAAAACGCTTTTCGGCCGTTGCTGGGCATATTGGGACCGCCGCTTCGATAACGGGTTGCCTCCTGGGTCCAACGATCTGCGCCAGCTGTCATCCGAGAACCTAGGCCCTGATCCGGACTTCGCCCATGTCGCAGCGCACTACGATCTTCCACTAGTGGGCCGCCACACCTAGCACCCTGCGCTAAGGAACCGCTTGTTGAAGGTCCGTCACCGCCCATCCAGACATGCAAAGCCAGGATCCCGACGACGAGGGCGATGAGTCCTAAGAAGGTCACGCCAGCGCGCGGCAAGGCACAGAACGTCCATGCCTTTTCCCTGCTGCTCATCACCGCTGCCTTTCGTCCATCGATTCCAATGACCGATTACTAGGTTCCCTCACCCACGCCTGAGCAGGCCGCCGGCGCCCGCGAAATCTGTCGTCTTCTGGACTGAGGTTCCTCGTATATTCACCGAATCGATTGGGGCTTTAGGTGCGGGGGCGCTGTCCGTGTTCGGTAGCGTACGCGTCGAAGATCTCTTCGAGGTTGTTCCCGGTGTGCAGGAAACTCTCCTTGAGTTCAGCCCCGAGCTGGTCAAGCGCCAGAGACAGTCGCAGGGCGCTCAGCCGCACCACTGCCTCCTGCCGCTCCAAAGCCGCATCACGCAGACGTAGCACATACGGTAGTTGACGGGACAGGGCGAGTTCGGGGCTCTGCTCTTGGAAGTAGAATCCCTCGGTGTGATGCATGTAGTCCAGACGGACCTTCACTACCTCAGCAGTGAGGGAGTCCAGGACCCGGGAGACGGTGGCTGCGTCCATCTCCCTGATCGCCTCGGCGTAACCCGTATCAGCCAGGCCTTTAATCTCCAGTGCCAAAGCTCGACGTCGGGACAGCGGCGGATAGATCTGAATGAACCAGGTCAAGGCTGCGGTAAGTAGGGCGAAGCCGGTCAACGCCTCCAGAGGAGAGGCCACTCGGATCCATGTATCAGTAGCCACGACATCCCCGTAGCCCAAGGTGGACAGAGTAACGAAGGATACGTAGAGCGCTTCGTTAAAGTCAGGGTAAGACGCCTGGTCCACACCCGGTGAGTACATGAACCCGTCCGGAATATGGGGGTAGTAAATCAGAGCCCAGCCGACACTTTGGAGCATCACCCACAACAGAATCACGGCGACCATCGCCACCGGACCCACGACCGAGCCCAGACGGTGCCCCATCAGCTTCGAAAGACGCCACGCCCCGGAGAGCACCAACCCACTGAGGCGTCCCTGGCCGCTGGGATGCAGCAAGGTATGGAACATGTCCATCAGCCCAAACAGGATGATCGCGACCCCCACCACCGTCAGCACTACACCCATTCCAAGGTTCCTCTCTCAATGATCACTGATACTTCACTCATTCACTCGCTATTGCGGCCCGCCAAAACCCATCAGACTGCCGTTGAACCGCCCCGGCCTACTTAGCGGAAAAGATGCCAATAGTGACGCGGGCGGAGCCTAGAAGGATAGCGGGTGGCAGCGCGCCCGCGGGACAGGAACACTCTCACCTCCTGCTTCGCCACGCGCTGGCCAGTGGCCCGACGCGTTACCCGCTTCCAGGGTGTCTAGGTGCTGATGCGTTCTGGCTTGAGGTCGATCCTGCGCAGTAACTGTGCATTCAAAGCGACCACGATGGTTGAAACACTCATCAGCACTGCTCCGGCCGCGGGCGAGAGAACGAAACCGGCGAAGGCCAGCACGCCGGCGGCCAGCGGCACAGCGATCAGGTTGTATCCGGTGGCCCAGACGAGGTTCTGGATCATCTTCCGATAACTGGCTCTGGATAGGTCGATCATCGCCAGGACTGATCGTGGATCGTTGCCCGCCAGGACTACGCCGGCGGATTCCATTGCGACGTCGGTCCCAGCACCGATGGCGATGCCGACCTCAGCACGGGCCAGCGCGGGGGCGTCATTCACGCCGTCGCCGACCATCGCCACTTTCAGTCCGCGGTTCTGCAGTTCGGCGACCTTGGAGTCCTTGTCCTGAGGCAACACGTCAGCGAAGATTTCATCAATGCCGAGCTCGGTCCCGACGGCGTCCGCGACCTGGCGTGCGTCCCCGGTGATCATCGCAACTTTCACGCCCCGGTCTTGCAGCGCTTTCACAGCTGCCCGGGACTCATCCCTGACCCGGTCCTCGAGTCGCACGGCACCAATGACAGCTCCGTCGCGAACCACATGCAGTACAGAGGCGCCGCGACCGACCCATTCCTGAATGGTGACCATCATGTCCGAGGGGGTCTCCAAACCAAGTTCCTTGAGCATGTTCGGCCCGCCAACGGTGATCTCGGACCCGTTGACCGTCGCCCGGACACCGCGCCCGGTCATGGATGAAAACCCGCTGCCTCGGTAGCCGAACGCCGTCGATTCCTGATTATGCTCGGCAGCCTGAACGATGGCCCGAGCGACCGGATGCTCGCTGTCGGACTCCGCGGCTGACGCTAGAGCCAATAGCTCCCCCTCAGTCATTTCTCCGGAGGTGACGGTAGCAGTAACTGCGTGTTGGCCTTCGGTGAGGGTTCCGGTCTTGTCGAACAGGACGACGTCGACGGTGCGCATGCGCTCCAGGGCCATCCTGTTCTTGATCAGAACCCCGGACTTCGCCGCGCGTTCGGTCGAAATGGCGATCACGAGTGGGATGGCCAGCCCGAGGGCGTGCGGGCAGGCGATGACCAGCACCGTGACGGTACGGATCACCGCATCATCGGGGCTTCCCAGCAGAAACCAGGCGATGAACGTGATGATGCCAGCGCCTAGAGCGAAGTAAAACAGCAGTGCTGCCGCCCTGTCGGCCAGCGCTTGGGCCTTCGACGAGGATGCCTGCGCCTCAGCGACCAGACGCTGGATTCCTGCCAGGGTGGTGTCCGATCCGACGGCTGTCACCTTAACCCGCACCGCGTTGTCAGTTGCTACCGTCCCGGCCACCACTGTCTCACCAACTGTCCGTTGGACGGTGCGGGATTCACCGGTGATCATCGCCTCATCGAACTCGGCTGTCCCGTCGACGATCTCACCGTCTGCTGGTACCCGGGCCCCCGACCGGACCAGGACGACATCTCCAGTGGCCAGCGAGCTCACCGGGACGGTTTCAATTCCCGCGTCGGTGACTTTGTCTGCCTCATCCGGTAGGAGCGCGGCCAACGCGTCAAGGGCACCGGCGGCGGAGCCGAGGGCACGCATTTCCATCCAATGCCCCAACAGCATGATGACGACCAGCAGAGCGAGTTCCCACCAGAAGTCGAGGTTGAAATCTCCAATCCCGAGGGTCGTGATCCAGGACGCGATGAACGCGACGCTGATGGCCATCGCGATCAGCAACATCATGCCCGGTTGCCGGGATTTGAGCTCCGTTACTCCGCCTTTGAGGAACGGAGCGCCGCCGTAGAAGAAAATGATGGTGCCCAGGACTGGTGAGATCCACATGGCACCGGGGAAGTCCGGTGGCGTGTAGCCGACGATCGTGGCGAACATGTGGCTGAACAGCACCACGGGAACGGCAAGGATCAGGCTCAACCAGAACTTGTTTTTGAACATTGCGGTGGAGTGTCCCGCATGCTCGCCGTGGGAGTGCACCTCATGGTCCGCATCCGCCGCGGGCGTTTGGTGACCGTGGTCTTCGTGTTGGTCGGCATCCAGCGCGGAGGTCGGTTCCGTCGTGGGCATGGCCTGGCCGTGCGTCTCGTCGTTCGCGGGGGTCTGGCGTTTCATGGTGGTTTCCTTCAGTCAAACGGGATCGTGTCCCGGACCCGAGAAAAGATCAGGCGTTAGAAAGCTGGTACCCGGCGTGCTCGACTGCGGAGCGTACTGCTGCCGCGGGAACAGTCTGGTTGCTGAGGACGGTGACCGTGGAGGTCCCGCCGGACACGAGATCAATCTGGACATCGGTGACGTCATCGATCGCGCCGACTGCAGAGGTCACCCGGGACGCGCACGAACCGCAGGTCAACCCGGCGACACCGAAACTCGCGCTGATGTTGCCAGTTGCAGGAGCGGTCTTAGTTTTGCTGTCCTGCGGGGCGCAGCAGGCGCATCCGGAAGATGATGTATCAGTCAGAGTTAGATCCGGAGAAGTGCCGCACATGATGGGTCTCCAAAATACGAGGAATGGTTATTCGAGAATCAGCGGGTGCAGTCACCCCGGGGTCATCCACGCTGGCTGCAGTCGCAGTGAGGGACCTTCAAGGAGTAAGCGGTCCATTTGTGGGCTCGGACTTCCCGCTCGGTTACCACAAAGTATACCCCCTAGGGGTATATGTCAAAATCAGTTTTTACCGCATCGTTACTCACCGCGACCGGGGTGAGTAGACAGGGGCGCCCTCACTTCAGAGAGCGCCCCAACTTCTTGTGTTCCTTGTCAGTCGGATGCGTATCGATCGAGGATCGATTGCATTTGGCTGATTTCCTCCCGCTGGGTCTCCACAATCGCGTCACACAGTTCCACTATTTCCGGATCCGTGATGTTCGACTCCTGGCAGACCAGGATGGCGCGGGAGTGGTGCGGAATCATTGACTTCAGGAATTCTTCGTTGCCGACGAAGGTTTCCGTCCGCCCCAGGGAGAAAGCGCCCACGAAGAGCACGGCGAATCCGACCAGCATGGCGATGTTCGCCTTTTTGTTCTTGAACATCGACCACATGCCCACGACCATGACGATTGCCATCGCCCCAACCATTAACAACGCCATCCAGAAGTTGCTTAGGTTGAAGTAGAAGTGATCGATGGACCGGACCATCGACATTGATAGCACCCACATCAGTCCGAGACTGATCAGGAGGATGACGCCAAACTTTAGATACATCTTGCCTGAACCGCCGCCCTTGGAGTGGTCCTGGCCGTCCCGGGCATTGTCTTTAGCGGAAGATGTTTCCTGTTGGCCGGGTTCGGTTTGCTGATGCTCGCACCCGGAGTCTCTTACTGGGTGACTACCTGGCGTGTTTTCTGCTGAATTCATCAAGTGCTCCTTGGATCGCCGTTAGGGAAAAGGTGTCTAACCGAGCGAAGACAACAATTCCTCGCACGCCTTCTCACAGCGCCGGCAGGCCTCAGCACAGACCCGACAGTGATCGTGCATCTCGGCGTGCTGTTCACACTCGTCCGCGCAGGCTCTGCATGCCGTACGGCAGGCCTCGAGCACGGCTCGGGTAAGTTCCGCGTCGTACCCGGTGCGACGGGTCAGGACAGCGCCGGTGGCCGCACAAATATCGGCACAGTCCAGGTTGGTGCGGATGCACTTCGTTAGATCGGCGACCATGTCCTCGCTCAGGCAGGCATCCGCGCACGCGGTGCAGGTCTGGGCACATTCGAAGCAAGCCTCGATGCATTCAGCGAGCTTTTCCTTATCCACTCCCCCGAGGTCCTTGGGGAAGGTATCTAGCATTGACCTCACGTGATGTGTCATTGGTTTCTCCTCAGTCAGGGTGCAGCTGAGCTACGTCAGCTGCTGGTCATTTTGTTGTTGTCGAACGGGGCGCCGATGGGCGACCGGGAGC